>CAMZHP010000009.1 GCA_947306845.1 uncultured Prevotellaceae bacterium | reverse complement strand
GGCACGGGTATCGGTCTGAACATCGTGAAAAGCATTGTCGACCAGCATCATGGCGAAATCTTGGTGGAATCGGAACTGGGCAAGGGCAGCGTTTTTACGATCATCCTGCCTGTCAGCCAGGATGAGATCCATGAGACGGAGGCTGAGAAGGCGAAGGTTCCGACTGCCATCGACGATGTCTCGGCAACACAACAGGCGGCGCCATCCCCATCTGCCGGTTCACATCAGCCTGCTGCCAACAGCCAGCGGCCCGTCATGCTGATCGTTGATGACTCTAAGGATATGCGTGATTTCCTGGAAAGCAACTTCAACGACAAGTATGAGATCCTGACGGCAGAAGATGGCATCGAAGCGCTCCATCTGCTGCAGCAGCACGAGGTCAGCATGATCATCAGCGACTGGATGATGCCACGTATGGACGGAGCAGAACTGTGCCGCCGTATGCGTCAGGATCAGCGGACCAGTCATATCCCTTTCATCATGTTGACCGCCAAGACCGATGACGACTCAAAAGTGGAAGGGATGGACGTAGGTGCCGATACATACATCGAGAAACCTTTCTCGGTACAATATCTTGAAGCATGTATCCGCAACATCCTCCAGATACGTCGCCGCCTGATGGAGAAATTCTCCACCCAACCGCTGGAGCCGGTGACCGAAATAGCCCAGAATCCTACCGACAGTGAGTTCCTGAAAAAGATGAACCAGATAATTGAGGGAAACTTCTCAAACTCGGATCTGAACGTGAATTTCCTGGCTGAAAAACTGAACATCAGCCGCAGCGGTCTCTTTGCCAAAATCAAGACGCTGGCTGAGATCACACCCAACGAGATGATTCAGATGGTGCGCCTCAAGAGGGCCGCCCAACTCATGAAAGAGGGGAAATACACCATCAGCGAAATCAGTTATATGGTCGGTTTCTCCAATCCCTCCTACTTCTCAAAATGCTTCCAGAAGCAGTTCGGCATCAAGCCGACAGACTACATGAAGTCAAATATCTGAAGCAATCCCTGTGTCTCTGTCTCTTTGTGTTGGACAATCGAGCGAACAGAAAACTTGAACAATAAAATGGAAATGAAAGCAAAGAATACCTCCAGAGTGGCAAGCATTGATGCCATGCGGGCCATCACCATGATGTTGATGCTGTTTGTCAATGATATACCGGCGCTGAAGGGTGTGCCCCACTGGCTGTTCCATGCTGCTGCCGACGAAGATATGCTGGGCTTCTCCGACACCATTTTTCCTGCTTTCCTTTTCTGCGTGGGTATGTCGGTGCCCTTTGCCATCGACAATCGCCTGAAAAGGGGTGATTCGCAGTTCGGAGTATTGAGCCACATCCTATGGCGTGGATTCGCCCTTATCGTGATGGGACTCTTCACGCTCAATATCCATACTTGTTCCGAGAGTATGTCATACCTCACCTATTCATTGCTGATGATCGTCGCCTTCTTCCTGATATGGACAGCATATGAAGGGACTGCTTTGAAAGGCCTGCCCTTTGTGGTCAATATGCTGAAGTTCATCGGGGTAGTGATATTGGTGGCGGTCATTGTGTGGTGCGACGTCGCTGGCAAGCACTTCGAGACTGGATGGTGGGGCATACTTGGCCCCATCGGATGGAGTTATCTCTACACGGCCCTTGCCTATCTGATTTGCCGACGCGACATGAAATGGGTCGTTGTGGCTGCAGTCATCACCATGCTGCTTTGTGTGGTCAACAGCAGCAGTCTCATCCCTCAGGATTGGTTTCTGCGCAACATGTTCTTGTCGTTCATCCCTGGAGGATGGGCGGAGCATGCTTTCTGCATGGCAGGTCTTGCTGCATCCATGCTCATAAGACATAATCGTAGCAATGAAGTCTGTGGGCGCCTCATGGCGGTCTTCCTTGCCATTGGATTGGTCATGCTGGTGGCGGGAATCTGTTCGCATCAATATTGGATCATTTCCAAGATCCAAGACACACCGACATGGCTGTTCTACTGCCTCGCCATTTTCTTCCCACTCACGGCGGCCGCCTACTGGTTGATGGACATCAAGGGACACGTCTCATGGACATGGCTGATTGCTCCCGCCGGCACCGCTACCCTCACCTGCTACCTGCTGCCTTATGTCTGGTATCCCGTTGCCGACACATTGGGCCTGCATCTGCCCGAGGGTTGGTGGTATGGCGTGGCTGGCATCTTCATCTCTCTGACTTACTCCCTGATTGTCATCCAAGTAGTAAGGTGGATGAAACGGGCAGGACTGGTGGTCAAACTATAGTCAGCGGCTCAGGGTACCCATCGTGTATCTGGAAATATCTTTTCAAGTTTATAGGAGTGTATGAGTGTAGGAAAAGTCGTTTAAAAAGCGAGGATGCTTTTGAAAGCACCCTCGCAAAAAAAACCTTTAGAACAATGTGAACTTATAACCCAATGATAGTTGGAGGGTGAAATTCTTGCTGTTGAGATTGATGTATTTCGTATCGAAGATTTTGGTCGTCCCGAAGGTGAAACGTGTATCTAAGACAAAATTATAGAACTCATAAGAAATGCCCACGGGGATGGAAAGGTCGAATTTCTTCAACGCGTTTTCATCAATATCCGCGTTTTTGCCACCCGCTTCAACTTTAGAGGAAAGATTGTATCCTGGTTGGATGCCAGCTTTAAATGCCAGTCCTTTCAGCAAATAGACATTGGCCATGATGGGTACTGTAAGATAGTCCAACTTGTAAGTGACATTCAACTTGTCCTGATCTGCACCCTGCTGTGAGTAATTGAGACCAAAGGCGAGGCTGACAAAGTCGCTCATCGTGTATTCAAATTCCGGACCGACTACCAATCCCACGCGTATCTGGGTGTCGCTGGTGTTACTGAAGTCGGCGCCAATGGCACCGGCACGGGCTTGCAATGTCAGCGAGCCAGGTGCGTGCTGAGTAAAAACACAGGTTGAAGCCATCATGACAACCATTACAAGAATTAATTATTTCATCATGCTAAAAATAAAGTGAATGATCAATATGCTATCAGTATCCTAAGAAAGTATTCTCAACCGACCTGTATCAATGGGCAACAAAAGTAATAAAAAAACAAGGAAATGCAAGAAAAAACGGGAAAAATCCTTGTTTTTTATGTTCATGTGATTCAAGGTCAGCACGAGTTTGGGAGTGTAAGAGATTCGGAGTTAAACAAATGCCAAACTTGAATCAAGGAAAAAGGCTTCCTGTGACGGAAGCCTTTTTCTGTTTACATTCATTCCTTTTCATACGCCTGCTCATGAACATCCCTGACAGCACGCCCGCTGGGGTCGTTCATGTTTTTGAACGCCTCATCCCACTGGAGGGCGATGGCTGTGGAGCATGCCACGGAAGCCTCCTGGTTGACAGTGCGTGCAGCCGAGTCACTGGGGAAATGCTCGGCGAAGATACTGCGATAGAAGTACTCCTCTTTGCAGAGCGGTGGATTGATGGGGAAGCGTTCTTCCGCATGGCTCATCTGCTCATCGGTAACGGCCTCGGAAGTGATTCGCTTCAATGTGTCAATCCATGAATAGCCGACGCCGTCGCTGAACTGCTCTTTCTGCCGCCATGCCACTTCAGCAGGGAGCAAATCGGCAAAAGCCTCGCGGACAATCTTCTTTTCCATCGTAGTGCCCGGACACATCTTCGACTTCGGGTTGGTGCGCATCGCCACATCGAGGAATTCCTTGTCGAGGAATGGCACGCGTCCCTCCACGCCCCAGGCAGACAGGCTCTTGTTGGCCCGCAGGCAGTCGTAAAGGTATAGTTTCCCCAGCTTACGCACCGTCTCCTCATGGAAAGCCTTGGCATCCGGAGCTTTGTGGAAGTACAGATAACCGCCGAAAATCTCATCAGCCCCTTCTCCGGAAAGCACCATCTTGATGCCCATCGACTTGATGACACGGGCTAGCAGATACATGGGTGTGGAGGCGCGGACAGTGGTGACATCATAGGTCTCTATGAAATAGATGACATCACGGAGTGCATCAAGCCCCTCCTGAATGGTATAATTGATCTCGTGATGGACAGTACCGATATGGTCGGCCACAAGTCGAGCCTTGGCCAAGTCGGGCGCCCCTTTCAATCCCACGGCAAACGAATGCAGGCGGGGCCAATAAGCCTTTGTCTTCGAGTCATCCTCGATACGCATCTCTGAATACTTCTCTGCAATCGCCGAGATGACCGAAGAGTCAAGGCCACCAGAGAGCAGCACACCGTATGGCACGTCAGACATCAGTTGCCGCCTCACGGCATCCTCAAGAGCATCATGAATAGCCTCTACGGAAGCGGGGTTGTCCTTCACGGCGGAATAGTCAAACCAGTCGCGCTGATAATAACGCTTCATCCCAGGCTCCTTGCTCCAATAATAGTGACCTGGCAAGAAAGGCTCGTATCGCTCGCACTGTCCTTCAAGGGCTTTCAGCTCCGAGGCCACATACACCGTTCCATCATTGTCGAAACCAATATAAAGGGGTATCACACCGATGGGGTCGCGTGCTATCAGATACTCATTACGTTCCTCGTCATAAAGCACGAAAGCAAAGATTCCGCTCAGGTCCTCTAGGAAATGAATGCCCTTCTCACGATACAGCGCCAGAATGACCTCGCAGTCTGAACCCGTCTGAAATTCATATTGACCAGCAAAGCGCCGACGGATCTCCTGATGATTGTAAATCTCACCGTTTACTGCCAGCACTTGTTTCCTGTCTGAGGAAAACAATGGCTGTCCCCCACTCTCAGGGTCCACGATGCTGAGCCGCTCATGGGCGAGGATAGCTGAGCCGCCACAATATATACCACTCCAGTCAGGTCCGCGATGGCGGATCTTCTGACTCATCCTCAGTGCTTTCTCACGCAGTGCCTGCGTTTGTTCTTTCACATCCAATAATGCAACGATACCACACATAATCTTACATTTATTTAAAGGTATGACAAATATAGGTAATTGGTTTGGGCGGGATATTCCGCTGCCAATGTGTCGATCTGATTGACGGTGGGCACTATGCCAAGTTCCTTGCGCCATGAGCGTACCAACAACCCCGCTTTCTCCATCGACATTGAACTTTCGAGGCCGAGCGCACGCCCGATCTGGAAGTCAGAGAATCCATAGACCTTGGCCTCCCGCAGCAAGTTGCTGAACTCAGGAGCCTCAAGATATTCCAATAGTTCGGTACGCTCCATGAATCCGATCCATTCAGAGATGGAAGCATTCTCCCTCAGCTGTTGATTGATTTCCATGATATGCTCCAGCTTGCACAAAAACCAAAGGTCAATCATTGTCAGCTGATGAATCTGTTTCAGGCTGTAGCCTATCCTCATCGCCTCGGCTACCACAAAGATGCGCATGTCGGTAGGTTCGTGCAGTGAGGCGGCGATATCGGCCACCTTGATTTCATGATTGTCCACAAAGCCGTGCATGCCTTGGCCTATCATGCGAAGACCCTTTTGCAAGGCCTCCTCGAAAGTGCGCCCAACAGCCATCACCTCACCCACGCTCTTCATCGAGGAGCCAAGCTGTCTCTTCACCCTTTGGAACTTGGTGAGGTCCCAGCGAGGTATTTTTACCACCACATAGTCGAGCGCTGGCTCAAAGAATGCGGAAGTAGTTTTGGTGACCGAGTTTTTCAGGTCGAAAAGCCCGTAACCCAAGCCGAGTTTGGCAGCCACGAAAGCCAGCGGGTAGCCCGTCGCCTTGCTCGCCAAAGCCGATGAGCGGGAAAGTCGGGCATTCACCTCGATGACCCGGTAATCCTCAGACTGTGGGTCAAGGGCATACTGCACGTTGCACTCTCCCACAATGCCTATATGCCGGATAATCCTGATGGCCAGGGCACGCAACTTGTGATATTCGCTGTTGGAGAGTGTCTGACTGGGAGCCACGACAATAGACTCTCCCGTATGGATGCCAAGCGGGTCCAGGTTCTCCATATTGCAGACCGTGATGCAGTTGTCGAAACGGTCGCGCACCACCTCATATTCAATCTCTTTCCAACCCTTCAGCGACTTTTCCACCAGCACCTGCGGAGAAAAAGAGAAAGCCTCCTCTGCCTGAGCCAGAAGCTCTTCCTCGTTGTCACAAAAGCCTGAGCCAAGTCCGCCGAGTGCGTAAGCCGCACGCAGAATCACAGGAAATCCCAGTTCTCTGGCTGCCTTTTGTACTTCTTCGACAGAAGAGCAAGCCTCGCTCTTGATGGTTTTGACACCAATCTCGTCAAGACGTTTCACAAACAAGTCACGGTCCTCGGTATCGATGATGGCCTGCACGGGTGTACCCAGTACCTCAACACCATACTTCTCCAACACCCCCTTCTCGTATAGTTCCACGCCACAATTCAAGGCCGTCTGCCCTCCAAAGCTGAGCAGGATGCCGTCGGGCCTCTCTTTCTCGATGACGCGCTCCACGAAATCGGGCTGAACAGGCTGAAAATACACCTTGTCGGCAATGCCTTCCGAAGTCTGCACCGTGGCGATGTTGGGATTGATGAGCACGGAGTGTATGCCTTCCTCCTTCAAGGCTTTCAATGCCTGTGCACCACTATAGTCAAACTCACCCGCCTGTCCTATCTTCAGTGCTCCGCTACCCAAAATCAGCACTTTTTTCAAATGGCGAATATTGGATGTTCCGGGCATCTCCACAGAGACGGTATCAGCCAAGGCTTCCCCTTCATGGGTTTCCCCTTCGTCCAGCATTTTCACAAACTCATCAAAGAGAAATTCTGTATCCACGGGTCCCGAGCATGCTTCCGGGTGAAACTGTGCCGACATCCATGGCTTTGTTTTGTGCCGGATGCCCTCGTTCGAGCCATCGTTCATGTTGACGAACAGCGGCTCCCAATCTTCCGGGAGTGTCGCATCATCCACTGCATAGCCGTGGTTTTGTGAGGTGATAAAGCACTGTTGGGTACCTACCTTTTGTACAGGCTGGTTGTGCGATCGATGACCATATTTCAGTTTGTAGGTTTTCGCGCCAACAGAACGGGCCAACAGCTGGTTGCCGAGACAGATGCCCATGCATGGCCTCACATTCTCGTTGGACAAGAACTTCGAAATGTTCCTTATCGTCACCCCGCATTGTTCGGGATCACCCGGTCCGTTGGCCAGAAACAATCCGTCGAAGTCAAGTGTATTGAAATCATAGTCCCAGGGCACGCGCACCACCTCTATGCCACGTCTGAGCAGGCAACGGATGATATTCGCCTTCACGCCACAGTCGACCAAGACCACACGATATCTTTTTTCAGTAAAAGGCTGATAAGTGACAACCTCTTTGCAACTCACCCGTGCGACCCAGTTCACACTTCCGTATTCTTCATACTCAGCATCCTTCACCTCTTCCTGTGGAGTAAAAAGAGAAGGCTGAATCTCTATCCGCCCCATCATCACACCATGTTCCCTGATCAGCATCGTCAGCCTCCGGGTATCAATCCCTGTGATTGCCGGAACCTTCTCACGCTTCAGCCATGACTCAAGCGATTCCTTTGCGTTCCAGTGCGAATACATCCTACTGTAGTCGGCCACTATCAGTGCCCTGGCATGGATTTTCTCGCTCTCCATCAACAGTGGCAAGCCCTGTTCATCGCATCCCGTCTCAGGTACCCCATAATTGCCTATCAGCGGATAAGTCGTAACCAATATCTGCCCAGCATAACTTGGGTCAGTGAGGCTCTCGGGATAACCTGTCATGGCGGTATTGAAAACCACCTCGCCCGACACGTTGCACATAGCCCCAAACGACCATCCACAGAACTCAGTGCCATCTTCAAGAATCAGTTTTGCTTTTCTCCTCATATCATCGCTGTTTCTTAGTTTCTTCTATCCTCATGATCCACATAGTTGACAAATGCCTGGTTCACCATACGGATGCCACCCGGTGTGGGGTAACGACCGGTGAAGTACCAGTCTCCAGGATGCGCAGGACATGCCTCACGCAACCCCTCTATGCTTTGAAAGACCATTTCCACGGGTGTGCGCATTCCCTCTGGCCGCAACATTTCTACAATCTTGCTGCTGATCTCCTCTGCCGTAAAGGGGGCATAGATGGCCCGCACGTGATTTTCCGACAGCGGCTGCGTCTTGCAAGCATGATAGGTGTCGGAAATCAACCTGCTCAAGCCACGCTCCCGAATCAGAGCGATGGCAGCACGGAAGGCACAAAGTTCACCGAGACTCGACATGTCAATGCCATAATAGTCGGGGTAGCGTATCTGCGGCGAGCTGGACAGCATCACTATTTTTTTCGGGTGCAGCCGTTCGAGGATCTTGAAAATGCTTTCCTTCAGCGTCGTGCCTCGGACAACAGAGTCATCGATGATGACCAGGTTGTCCTCATAGGGCCGCAGCGATCCATAGGTGATATCGTAAACATGGGCAGCGAGGTCGTCGCGCTCCTTGTCCTCAGTGATGAACGTGCGCAGTTTGATATCCTTCCACACCACTTTCTCGATGCGCACATCGTGCTCCATCCTTCTGAATCCATCGGTCAGGCCATAAAAGGCTACCTCTGCCGTGTTGGGAATATAGGAGAAGACCGTGTGTGCGATATCGCCATCAATGGCTTTCATGACGGCAGGCAGCAGTTGCTCACCCAGTCGTTTGCGCTCCTGATAGATATCACGGTCGGAGCCTCGGCTGAAATAGATGCGCTCAAAAGAGCAGGCACTATTTTTCCTGGTAGGCAGAATCTGTTCCAGCTGGCTTTTCCCGTTCTTGTTGACGATGAGCGACTGCCCTGGCAGCAGTTCCATGATGTCATCTGCATCCAGGTCAAAGGTAGTTTGGATGACAGGACGCTCACTGGCAAGCACCACCACCTCGTCGTCTTGGTACCAGAATGCCGGACGTATGCCCCAAGGGTCGCGCATGGCAAACATCTCTCCCGACCCTGTCAGGCCGCACATCACATAGCCGCCATCGAAATGGGGCATGGTGGTGCGCAGCACATTTGCCATCTGTATATTGTCCTCGATATAGCGGGTGATGAAGAGATCCTTCAAGCCTCTCATCCGCGCGTCGCCATAAAGACGTTCCACTTCCCTGTCAAGTCTGTGCCCCATCAGCTCCAGCATGATATAGGAGTCGCTGTAAATCCTTGGCGACTGTCCCTGCTGTGTCAGATGCTCGAAAATCTCATCGATATTGGTCATATTGAAATTGCCGCACAGACAGAGGTTCTTCGCCCGCCAGTTGTTGCGTCTCAGAAATGGGTGCACATACTGCAATCCGCGCCTGTCTGTCGTGGAATAGCGCAGATGGCCCATGTAAAGCTGTCCTGAAAAAGGTCCATGCTCCCTCTTCTGAGAGTCACCGACGTTGACCAAGGGCACAGAGATGCGTCTGAACACCTCGGTGATGGCATCCTTTCCCTCTGCCCGCTCGCGGTACATGTATTCCTCGCCCACAGGAGCATCCAGGCTCACACAAGCGATGCCTGCCCCCTCCTGACCACGATTATGCTGTTTCTCCATCATCAGATAGAGCTTGTTGAGCCCGTACCGCCATGTGCCATACTTCCGCTCATAATACTCCAATGGTTTCAGCAGGCGAATCATCGCCACGCCACACTCATGCTTCAGTTGTTCCATTGATGCAAGCTTTTATGAACGACAAAAACAGCGGATGCGGATGCAGCACTGTGGAAGAATACTCGGGATGGAACTGCGTGCCGATATACCATTTTTTCTCTGGGATTTCCACGATTTCCACGAGGTCGGATGCAGGATTGAAGCCTACGCACCTCATGCCATGACGCTCAAACTCCTCTTGGAATCTGTTATTGAACTCATAACGATGACGGTGGCGCTCACGAATCAATTGTTCTCCACCATACGCCTCCCAGACGTGGCTTCCTTTCATCAACTCACACTCATACGCCCCTAGTCTCATCGTTCCGCCCATCTGGGTGATGTTCTTCTGCTCCTCCATCATGTCGATGACCGGATGAGAAGTCTCAACGTCAAACTCCGTGCTGTTGGCTTCGGCATACCCAAGCACGTCCCGTGCAAACTCTATCACCATCATCTGCATACCGAGGCAGATGCCAAAAGTAGGCACATCGTTCATACGCCCATATTCGGCTGCCATGATCTTGCCATCGATGCCTCGGTGACCGAATCCCGGGCAGATGACGATGCCCTCCATATCATGGAGAAGTTCAGCGACATTCTCGCGGGTGATGCCTTCGCTATTGACAAATATTGCTTTAACCTTACGGTCGTTATAGGTTCCTGCATGTGCAAGACTCTCACTGATGCTCTTGTAGGCATCCTGCAGGTCATATTTGCCAACCAAAGCGATCCTGATTTCCTTCGTGGCCCTTTTCCTGCGCTCCAAGAAATCTCGCCAGGGTCCCAACTCAGGTGTCTCACCAGGCTCCATGCCCATCTTTTTGAGAATGATTGCGTCGAGCCCTTGCCGCAACATGTTCAGAGGCACCTCATAGATGCTTGGCAAATCCTGACTCTGAATCACAGCTTCCACATCCACATTGCAGAAATGTGCCACCTTGGAGCGCAAGTCGTCATTCAGTTGATGTTCCGTGCGCAGCACCAGTACCTCCGGCTGGATACCCAGTCCTTGCAGCTGTTTCACACTGGTCTGAGTAGGCTTTGTCTTCAGTTCGCCAGCCGCTGCAAGAAAGGGCACATAGGTCAGGTGCACGTTGAGCGCCCTAGTCGGCCCCAGTTCCCACCTGAGTTGCCGAATTGCCTCCAGAAAAGGCTGGCTCTCAATGTCGCCGATGGTACCTCCTATCTCTGTGATCACGAAGTCCAGTGGTTGTTTTGTGGCATTGAGCAGGATGCGCCTTTTTATCTCATCTGTGATATGGGGCACCACCTGTATCGTCTTGCCCAGATAATCGCCTCTTCGCTCACGTTCTATGACGCTTAGGTAGATGCGTCCCGTGGTCACGCTGTTGTCGCGCGTGGTCTCAATGCCGGTGAACCGCTCGTAATGTCCCAGGTCGAGGTCTGTCTCCATGCCATCGGCTGTCACATAGCACTCGCCATGCTCATAGGGATTGAGCGTCCCTGGGTCGATGTTGATATAGGGGTCGAATTTCTGAATCGTTATCCGATAGCCCCTCGCCTGCAGCAGTTTTCCCAGCGATGCCGAGATAATGCCTTTGCCCAGTGACGAGGCCACACCTCCCGTGATGAAAATATACTTTGTTTCCATAAATTGTTTGAAAGTTTGCGTCATTTTAGCAGAGCTTAGCTCTGTACTATTTTTCAATCATCTGTCTTCAATTTCTCCCTGATGTGCTCCTCATACTCAGCCAGCTCACGCTCGCCGATGTGGGCAAGCCCATAGTGCTCGTCGTGCTGTGAGAAGTCGAGTCCCACTTTCTCACTGTAAGATGACACACGCATCGGTATCACGCGGTCGATGAGTTTGTAGCCCACCCAACTGACGGCGAAAGTATAGACAAACACGATGACGATGGCAAGCAAGTGGTAGAGGAATATCACAAAACCGTCCCAGGTGCCTGCTATGAGTCCCTCCTGGATGAAGATGCCGGTGAGTACCGTACCAAAGATACCACCCGTGCCATGAGTGGGAAACACGTCGAGAGCATCGTCAATGCTGCTATGCGAGCGCCAATATACGGCGACATTGCAAATGAGCGTCACGATGAAGGCGATGAAGATGCTCTGTCCCACTGTGACGTAGCCTGCCGACGGGGTGATGGCCACGAGACCCACCACGCAACCCACGGCTGCCCCCATCGCCGACGGTTTGCGCCCACGCAAGCAGTCGAAGAAAATCCACGTCATCATTGCTGTGGCAGATGCCGTGTTGGTATTCAGGAATGCCTTGATGGCCTGACCGTCGGCATGGAGTGACGAACCAGCGTTGAAGCCAAACCATCCCAACCACAACATGGCTGCGCCCAGCAATACAAATGGGATGTTGGCTGGCTCACTGTTGCGGGTCCCAGCCCTGCGGCGTCCGAGGAAGATGGCCCCTGCCAGTGCCGCCACACCCGATGAGGCATGCACCACGATACCACCGGCGAAGTCAATCACCCCCCAACGCATGAACAAGCCTTCGGGATGCCAGGTCATGTGTGCCAACGGGCAATAGATGAAAAAGAAGAAGAAAATCATGAAAAACATATATGCGGAGAAACGCACACGCTCGGCAAACGAACCCGTAATCAATGACGGGGTGATGATGGCAAACTTCATCTGAAACAGGGCAAAGAGAGCCAAAGGAATTGTTGCTCCGCCCAGTACGTTTCCGGCTGGAGTAGTGTAAACCTCCGCTCCCACATGTTGGAACATCAGAAACGATAAAGGATTGCCTATCACACCAGCAATGTCGTCACCAAAGCAGAGTGAGAAACCCACAACCACCCAAAGGACAGAGATCAGTCCCATGGCGATGAAAGATTGCAGCATTGTGGAGATGACGTTCTTCGCACCCACCATGCCACCATAAAAAAAGGAAAGGCCTGGTGTCATCATCAGCACGAAAATGGTAGCGGTGATGAGCCAGGCCACATCGGCTGCAGATATCACCGACCAGTCGCACTCAAAAGTAGGCTCTCCTACAAACACGCCTGCTATGGCTGTCAGTGTCATCGCCACCATCAGGACAATCCATCTCTTCTTAATCATACCTTTTTACCCTTAAATTTTACACTTTGCTAAAAAATCGGTGCAAAGTTAATACATTTTGAAACTAAACCAAGCATTTTAAGATTCATTTTGCTTGCAAAAATTCAAAACAAATATCAATTTGAAAGAATAATATAGTTTTCATGAACGAATGGTGTCAATTCAACACTTTTTCCCATGAATTTATAATAATTTGTAAGTTGCGACAAAAATCAAGAATTAAAAAGCAAATTTTTATTTGATTATTCTGTCATTATGTCTTACCTTTGCCGAAAATTTCAAGCAAAATGATAGTTTTAAATAGGATAATATGACAAAGTGCAAACTTCAAGACCAAGAAAGAGGACTTTACCAAAAAGCGTATGAACATGATGCCTGTGGTGTGGGAATGATTGTGAACATTCACGGCAACAAGAGCCACGAATTGGTGGACAATGCGCTGAAGGTATTGGAGAACATGAGGCACCGCGGAGCGGAAGTCGGCAAGGACGGCGACGGAGCCGGCATCATGATTCAGATTCCCCATGAGTTCATTTTGCTGCAAGGCATACCCGTTCCCGAGAAGGGAAAGTATGGCACCGGACTGGTGTTCCTGCCAAAGGACACACAGGCACAGCAACAAATCCTGAGCGTGATGATAGAGGAAATCGAGCGCGAAGGTCTGCAACTGATGCATCTGCGCACGGTCCCCACCAACCCAGAGTGCCTGGGTGATGCAGCAAAGAGCACCGAGCCCGACATCAAGCAAATGTTTGTGACGGGCGTGAGCGATGACAAGGTGGAATCTTTTCCTCAAACCTTATATATTATCAGGAAAAAGATCGAGCGCCGGGTGAGCCACAAGGATTTCTACATCTGCTCTCTCAGCAACACCAACATGATATACAAAGGTATGCTGTCGTCGATGCAGGTGAGGCAGTACTTCCCCGACCTGACCAATCCGTATCTCACCAGCGGACTGGCATTGGTGCACTCACGCTTCAGCACCAACACCTTCCCCACATGGAGTCTCGCCCAACCCTTCCGGTTGCTATGTCACAATGGTGAGATCAACACCATACGCGGCAACCGTGGATGGATGCAGGCAAGAGAGAGCGTGCTGAGCAGCGAGGCCCTGGGTGAGGCAAAAGCCATCTCGCCGATTGTCCAGCCCGGGATGTCGGACTCAGCCTCATTGGACAATGTGCTGGAGTTCTTCGTCATGAGCGGCCTCTCGCTGCCTCACGCCATGAGCGTGCTGGTGCCAGAGTCATTCAACGACAAGAATCCCATCAGCGAGGATCTGAAAGCATTCTACGAATACCACTCCATCCTGATGGAGCCATGGGATGGTCCCGCCGCACTTCTGTTCTCAGACGGCCGTTTTGCCGGAGGCATGCTTGACCGCAACGGACTGCGCCCCGCCCGCTACACCATCACGAAGAACGACACGATGATTGTGGCATCGGAGGTAGGCGTGATGGACTTCGACCCAACGGAGATTGCCGAGAAAGGACGATTGCAGCCGGGCAAGATCCTGCTCATCGACACCAAGGAAGGCAAGATTTACTACGACGGTGAGATCAAACAGCAACTAGCCAATGAGCATCCCTATCGCCAGTGGCTGAGCACCAACCGCATCCAACTGGAGAAGCTGAAAAGCGGGCGCCACGTGGACAACACTGTGACCGACCTGTTACAGAAAGAAATGATGTTTGGCTATGGTGAGGAAGATATCTCATCTACCATCATCCCCATGGCCATCAATGGTCAGGAACCGACAGCATCGATGGGCAACGACACCCCGCTCGCCGTGCTGAGCGACAGGCCACAAACCTTCTTCAACTACTTCAGGCAGCAGTTCGCGCAGGTGACCAACCCTGCCATCGACTCCATCCGCGAAGAGCTGGTGATGAGTCTGACCGAGTATATCGGACGAGTAGGCACAGGCATTCTCAGCCCCGATGAGACCAACTGCAAGATGGTACGCCTGCCACATCCCATACTCAACAACACCCAACTCGACATCCTTTGCAACATCCGGTACAAGGGATTCAACACCATCAAACTGCCAATGACGTTTGAGGCGTCTTCTGATTCCACCCAAAATGGGGAAAAGTTGCGTGAGGCCCTCGACCAACTGTGCAAGGACGCGGAAAAAGCTGTCGACAACGGATATAACTACATTATTCTTACCGACAACACAGGTACGCCCACCTCACCCTTCATCCCCTCACTTCTTGCCGTCAGCGCCGTGCACCATTACCTCATCAGCGTAGGGAAGCGCGTGCAGACAGCCTTGATCGTGGAAAGCGGTGAGATACGCGAGACCATGCATGCGGCATTGCTGCTGGGATACGGAGCCTCCGCGCTGTGCCCCTATATGACCTTCGCCATCCTCGATGACCTGGTGAAACGCCATAAGATACAGGAAGACTATGCCACGGCAGAGAAAAACTACATCAAAGCCGTGAAAAAGGGCTTGTTCAAAATCATGGCAAAGATGGGCATCTCTACGATCCGCTCCTACCGCGGTGCGAAGATTTTCGAAAGCATCGGACTCAGCGAGAGTCTGTTGAAGACCTATTTTGGCACGGAAGTGAGCACTATCGGTGGCATAGGTCTGGACAAAATCGCGGCGGACGCCATCGCCATGCACAAGAAGCACCTCACTCCCAACCCCTCGAAAAGACAGGATGGAAATGATTACCTACCCAATCAGGGACAGTTCCATTGGCGGAAGGACGGCATCAAACATGCCTGGAACCCAGAGACCATCGCGACGCTGCAACTCGCCTGCCGTACGGGTTCATACGAGAAATTCAAGGCATTTACCCACCTTGTTGACGGGAAGGAATCGCCCATCTTCATCCGTGACTTTCTCGGCTTCAAGAAAGCCGTTGGTGAAGCACTACCCATAGATGAAGTAGAGCCAGTGGAAGACATCGTGAAGCATTTCGTGGCAGGCGCCATGTCATTTGGAGCCTTATCTAAAGAAGCCCATGAGGCCATCTGCCTGGCGATGAACAAACTCGGCGCACGCTCCAACACTGGCGAAGGCGGTGAGGACTCAGAACGTTTCCACTCCGAACACGACGGCATCAGCCTATGCTCGAAGACCAAGCAGGTGGCCAGTGGCAGGTTTGGCGTGACTACCGAGTACTTGGTGAACGCAGAGGAGATACAGATCAAGGTGGCACAAGGAGCCAAGCCCGGCGAGGGCGGGCAATTGCCCGGTTTCAAGGTGAACGAGGTGATAGCCAAAACGCGCCATTCCATTCCCGGCATCTCGCTCATCTCTCCCCCACCACACCACGACATCTACTCCATTGAGGACCTGGCACAACTCATCTTCGACCTGAAGAATGTCAACCCACATGCTGCCGTCAGTGTGAAACTTGTGGCAGAAAGTGGCGTGGGCACGATTGCCGCCGGTGTGGCGAAAGCCAAGGCCGACCTCATCGTCATCAGCGGTGCCGAAGGTGGCACGGGAGCCAGTCCTGCATCGAGCATGCGCTTCGCAGGTATCTCACCTGAGATCGGACTCTCGGAGACGCAACAGACGCTTGTCAGGAACGGTTTGCGCAGTCATGTGAGGCTACAAGTGGACGGACAAGTCAAGACAGGCCGCGACGTGATTCTCATGGCTCTGCTGGGAGCCGAGGAATTTGGCTTCGGCACCGCCGCGCTGATTGTCTTGGGCTGCGTGATGATGCGAAAATGCAACCTGAACACCTGCCCAATGGGTGTCGCCACCCAAAATCCCGAGCTGCGGAAACACTTCCTCGGAAAATATGAGCACTTGGTCAACTATTTCACCTTCCTCGCCCAGGAGGTGCGTGAGTATCTAGCCGTGATGGGTTTCAGGAGTCTGAACGAAATCGTAGGACGCTCCGACCTCATCGAGACAAAGACCTCTGTGCTTGACTTCAGTCGGTTGCTGCACAAGGAAGAGGGTGTGCTCCACTTCACGGGTGACATCCGCCAACCAGCCATACCGCTGGGGATGCAGGGCACCATACTCGATCAGCAGATGATTGCCGCAGCAGAGAAAGCCATCCTTCATCAGGAGGAAATCAACCTGGACTACTCCATCCGCAACACCGACCGTGCTGTAGGTACGATGCTCTCGGGCATGGTCGCCATGAAGCACGGACTGGCAGGTCTTCCCGACAACACCATCAACGTGAAGTTCAAGGGCTCTGCCGGACAATCATTCGGTGCTTTCCTCGCCCACGGCGTCAGTTTCAAGCTCGAAGGCGAGACCAATGATTACTTTGCCAAGGGCCTTTCTGGCGGACGCATCGCCATCCTGCCTCCGACGAGAAGCAACTTCAAGGCAGAAGAGAACATCATTGCCGGCAACACAGGACTCTATGGCGCCACATCCGGCGAACTGTACATCAACGGCAAGGTGGGAGAGCGCTTCGGCGTGCGCAACAGTGGTGCCATCGCCGTCATTGAAGGAGCCGGCGACCACTGCTGCGAATACATGACAGGCGGGCGCGTCGTCGTACTTGGCGAAACAGGCCGCAACTTCGCCGCAGGCATGTCGGGCGGTGTCGCCTATGTTTGGGACAAGCACCATACTTTCGACTACTTCTGCAACATGGACATGGTGGAAATCAACCTTGTGGAAGACAACGTCTCGCGCAAGGAACTACTAGAGCTCATCCGCCAGCACTACCTGCACACAGGCAGTGCCCTCGCCGGTCGCATGCTTGACGACTGGAGACATTTTGTGGATGATTTTGTACAGGTGATCCCCATCGAGTACAAGCGTGTCCTTCAGGAAGAGCAAATGATCAAGCTGCGCCAGAAAATCGCAGACATGCAGAGAGACTATTAGGACTAGACTCTAGATAAACTAGATGATCTAGATGAACTAGATGAGCTAGAAAATCTAGATGATCTAGAAAATCTAGAAAATCTAGAGAATCTAGAGAATCTAGAAATCTAGAAAAACTAGATAAAAACTCCAGAAACTCCAAATAAAAATCTTATGGGAAATCCGAAAGCATTTTTAGAGATACACCGCCAAGAGGCAGGTTACCGTCCGCTGCACGACAGAATTCTCGACTTCGGTGAAGTGGAACAAACACTGAACACGCGTGAGCGAAAGGCTCAGGCATCCCGCTGCATGGACTGCGGCGTGCCGTTCTGCCACTGGGCATGTCCCTTGGGCAACAAAGCCCCAGAGTGGAATGATGCCTTATTTAAAGGAGAGTGGGAACTGGCCTACCGGCTGCTCACGTCCACCAACCCCTTCCCGGAGTTCACAGGGCGCATCTGTCCGGCTCTCTGTGAGAAGGCCTGCGTGCTCAACCTCTTCAACCACGAGCCGACCACCAACCGCGAGAATGAGGCGGCTATTACCGAGGCAGCTTTCCGCGAAGGATTTATCACCGTGCGCCATCCGCAGCGCAACGGCAAGCGTGTGGCGGTCATCGGCGCCGGCCCTGCCGGACTCGCCGTCGCCAACGACCTCAACCTGATGGGTTACAGCGTCATCGTCTTTGAGAAGAACGAAGCGGCAGGCGGCCTTCTGCGCTATGGCATTCCCAACTTCAAGCTGAACAAGAGGATCATCGACCGCCGTCTGCGCCTGCTGGAGCAGGAAGGCATCGAGTTTAAGTATGGCATAGATATTTCCCTCACTTCCGACCTCTCACCTCTCATCTCTGATTACGATGCCGTGGTCATCGCCACTGGCACCCCAACCGCACGCGACCTGAAAGTGAAAGGAAGAGAACTGAAAGGTGTCCACTTCGCCCTCGAGCTCCTCGCCCAACAAAACCGCGTGCTTGCCGGCATGGAGTTTGGCAAGGAAGAGCGCATCACAGCCAAGGGAAAGAATGTGCTCGTCATCGGTGGCGGCGATACGGGCAGCGACTGTATCGGCACCGCCCACCGGCAAGGATGCAAGAGCGTAACACAGATAGAAATCATGCCCCGGCCTGTCGAAGGTCCAGACGACCCACAAAATCCCTGGCCCAACTGGCCACGGACGCTCAAAACCACTTCGTCGCATGAGGAAGGCTGCATCCGACGCTGGAACATCAACACCCTTGAATTCTTAGGCAAGGACGGACATCTCACCGGTGTGAAGGTGCAGGAGATTGACTGGAAGCCCAATCCGGCGGGAGGCCGTCCACTCATGGTGGAGAAAGGCGAGCCGGAAATCATCAAGGCTGAACTGGTGCTCCTCGCCATGGGATTCCTCAAGCCCGAACATCCCCAGTATGCAGAAAACGTCTTCATCTGTGGCGATGCCGCCAATGGCGCCAGTCTCGTGGTACGGGCTCTCGCCAGTGGAAGGCAGACGGCACTTAAGGTTGACAAGTTTCTCACTTCTCACCCCTAACATCTCCTCGACGGGGCTCGCCTCGTCTCTACCTCTCACTCCTCACCTCTATAAGCATGAGCAAGATTCCCTTCACCAAGATGCACGGAGCAGGCAACGACTACATATATGTCAACACCATGCTCCACCAGGTGCCCAATCCCCATGAAGCCGCCGTGAGGTGGAGTGACCGCCACGCAGGCATAGGTTCCGACGGTCTGGTGCTCATCGGGAGCAGTCCCGTGCCCGAGGCAGACTTCACAATGCGCATTTTCAATGCCGACGGGAGCGAAGCGATGATGTGCGGCAACGCATCAAGATGCATCGGAAAATACCTATATGAGCGCGGACTGACAGACAAGTCTGAAATCAGGCTGCTGACCCTGTCGGGTGTGAAGATATTGAGACTGCACATTTCACGTCCACGCTCCATCGTCACCTCCGTCACCACAGACATGGGAGAGCCCGTTTTCGAGGATGATTCCCAATACCTGAAAACGCAAGACCCCGGAACGGGAACATTTGTCTCAATGGGCAATCCTCATTATGTCATCTTCACCGATGATGTGGATCAGGTGGGCGATACAGGACGGTTGTTGGAGCACCATCCCGCATTTCCACAGCGATGCAACATAGAGTTTGCCCGCATCGAAGAGACAGCAGTGCGCACCCGTGTCTGGGAGCGTGGCAGCGGCATAACCATGGCGTGCGGCACCGGCGCCTGTGCCACAGCGGTGGCAGCCGCTCTCACTGGACGCACAGGAAGACGTTCACAGATCATGATGGACGGCGGAACGCTCGACATCGAATGGCGCGAATCAGACAATCACGTATATTTGACCGGCCCCGCCGAGTTCGTCTTCGACGGAGAAATCACCCTATAATAATCAATTTTCAAACTTCAACACAACCATGGCATTAGTAAACGAGCATTTTCTGAAACTACCAAACAACTACCTGTTCGCCGACATCGCCAAGAAGGTGAATGCCTTCAAGGTGATGAACCCAAAGGCAGATGTCATCTCTCTCGGTATCGGAGACGTGACGCAACCTCTCTGCCCTGCCGTCATCGAAGCAATGCACCGTGCCACCGATGAGATGGCCACCAGACAAGGTTTTCGTGGCTATGGTCCCGAACAAGGTTATGACTTCCTGCGTGAGGCAATACAGAAAAACGAATTCCTTCCCCGCAGCATTCACCTCGACATTGATGAGATCTTCATCAACGACGGAGCGAAATCAGATACAGGCAACATCCAGGAACTCATCCGCTGGGACAACAGTATTGGCGTGACCGACCCCATCTACCCCGTCTATATTGACTCAAACGTAATGATCGGGCGGGCTGGAACCGTACAGGACGGACGCTGGTCGAACGTCATCTATATGCCCTGCACGGCAGAGAACGGCTTTGTGCCACAGATTCCCAAAGACCGTCATGTCGATGTCATCTATCTATGCTACCCCAATAACCCCACTGGCATGGTCATTTCAAAACAAGAACTGCGTAAGTGGGTGAACTACGCGCTAAAGAACGACACGCTCATCTTCTACGACGCTGCTTATCAGGCCTATATCAGCGACCCTGATATACCACACAGCATCTATGAGATCCGCGGGGCGAGGAAATGCGCCATCGAATTTCACTCTTATTCCAAGACGGCAGGATTCACCGGTGTGCGATGTGGCTACACCATCGTGCCCAAGGACCTGACAGCCGCCACTCTCGAAGGCGAGCGCATCCCTCTCAATCCGTTGTGGAACCGCAGACAATGTACGAAATTCAACGGCACCAGCTACATCTCGCAACGTGCAGCTCAAGCCATCTACACCCCCGAGGGCAAGGAACAAGTGAAGGCCACTATCGATTATTACATGCAGAATGCAAAAAAAATGCTCTCCACGCTGCGAAGCCTCGGCTATGAGGTGTACGGCGGCGAGAACGCGCCTTATATCTGGATGAAGACACCATCGGCAACCAGTTCATGGAGATTCTTTGAACAGTTGCTCTATGGTGCAAGGGTCGTATGCACCCCCGGTGTCGGATTTGGCCCATCCGGTGAGGGCTATGTGCGCTTCACTGCTTTCGGTACCCATGAGAGTACGGAAGAGGCGCTCGACCGCATCGCCCAATGGAGCAGAGGAAGAATATAGTTATCAACTTACAAATTGTTACAATAACGACTATTTTACTTTCATTTTATTACTTTATATCAATTTCTTGATTTTTTGTGCCATAAATTCTTTTTTTAATATAACATATTGTCATATCTTTGCATCAAATAATTGCATATTGTAAGAAGAACAGTCATATATTAACACAAGTGATTATGGAAGCATTAAGATTTCAGGTTGTCGGCGAGGCATTCAAGAAAAAGCCACTCGACGTAGTTGCACCGGATGAGAGACCTGCGAAGTATTTCGGACGCAAGGTATTCAACCGTGAGAAGATGTACAAGTATCTGCCCAAAGCCGTCTATGAGAAGATGGTTGACGTGATGGACAACGGTGCCAGGCTCGACCGTGAGGTGGCAGATGCCGTGGCAGCAGGCATGAAGCAATGGGCGACCGAGAACGGTGTGACCCACTACACCCACTGGTTCCAGCCACTGACGGAGGGCACCGCCGAAAAGCACGACTCGTTTATCGAGCACGACGGCAAGGGCGGCATGGTGGAGGAGTTCACCGGCAAGTTGTTGGTGCAACAGGAACCCGACGCCTCATCATTCCCGTCAGGCGGTATCCGCTCTACCTTCGAGGCACGTGGTTATTCAGCATGGGACCCCACATCGCCTGTCTTCATCATCGACGACACCCTGTGCATCCCCACCGTATTTATCAGTTATAGCGGCGAGGCCCTCGACTACAAGGCACCTTTGCTGAGGGCACTCCATGCCGTGAATGTGGCTGCTACTGATGTATGCCATTATTTCGACCCCAATGTGAAGAAGGTCACCTCCAACCTCGGATGGGAACAGGAGTACTTCCTCGTGGACGAGGGACTGTACGCCGCACGTCCCGACCTGCTGCTGACAGGACGCACCCTGATGGGACACGACTCGGCCAAGAACCAGCAGATGGACGACCACTATTTCGGCAGCATCCCCGAGCGCGTCGCAGCCTTCATGAGAGAACTCGAGATTGTCGCACTCGAGTTGGGCATCCCTTGCAAGACCCGCCACAACGAGGTGGCCCCCAACCAATTTGAGCTGGCTCCCATCTTTGAGGAAACCAACCTTGCCGTGGACCACAATATGCTGTTGATGTCGGTAATGAAACGCGTCGCCCGCAAGCATGGGTTCCGCGTGCTGCTCCATGAAAAACCGTTCGCCGGCATCAACGGCAGCGGCAAGCACAACAACTGGAGCCTGTCGACAGACAACGGTGTGCTGCTCCACGCTCCCGGCAAGACGGCAGAGCAGAACCTTCGTTTCGCCACCTTTATCGTTGAAACACTGATGGGCGTGTATCGCCATAACGGACTGCTGAAGGCCTCTATCATGAGCGCCACCAATGCCCACCGTCTGGGAGCCAACGAAGCACCGCCAGCCATCATATCGTCATTCCTCGGCAAGCAGGTGAGCGAGCTCCTCGACCACATCGAGATGGCCGACAGGGAGAACATCCTCGCCATGAACGGCAAGAAGGGCATGAAGATGGACATTCCAGAGATTCCCGAATTGCTCATCGACAACACTGACCGCAACCGCACCAGTCCATTCGCCTTCACCGGCAACCGTTTCGAGTTCCGGGCCGTGGGTTCTGAAGCCAACTGCGCCAGTGCAATGATTGCCCTGAACAGTGCCGTGGCAGAGGCCCTCGTCGATTTCAAGAAACGTGTGGACGCCCGTATCGCCGAGACCGCCAAGCAATTTGAGGGTACGGAGCACAACGCCACCTTCCATGCCATCATCGACATTCTGCGCGATGATATCAAGACCTGCAAACCCATCCGTTTCAACGGCAACGGCTACAGCGACGAGTGGGTGGTGGAAGCAGAGAAGCGCGGACTGGACGTGGAGAAGTCGTGTCCGAAAATCTTCGAGCGTTACCTGGATGAAGAGAGCATCCAAATGTTTGAGAGCCTCGGCGTGATGACGAAGAAGGAGCTGATTGCCCGCAACGAAGTGAAGTGGGAGACCTACACGAAGAAGATACAGATTGAGGCCCGCGTGCTGGGCGACCTCTCGATGAACCACATCATCCCAGTTGCTACACGGTATCAGAGCGCGCTGCTTGAGAATGTGGAGAACATGGCGGACATCTTCTCGACAGAGAAAGCTGCGAGACTCTCCTCACGCAACATCAAACTCATTGAGGAGATTGCCGAGCGCACCTCAACCATTGAGCAACAGGTAGAGGAACTTGTCAATGCTCGCAGGGAGGCCAACAAGATTGAGGACGAACATGAGAAAGCCATCGCCTACCATGATTTGGTAGAACCGAAGCTCGACGACATCCGTTATCAGATTGACAAGTTGGAACTCATCGTGGACGATAGCCTTTGGCCACTGCCCAAATACCGTGAGTTGCTTTTTATTAGATAACAATAGACAACTTTTTTCTAGGTTGTTTGAAGTTTGCAAGGACCCTGATGCTGTGACAGCATCGGGGTCTCTTTCATTTTACCATGCGACAAAACAGCTCTGTAGCCTTCAAGCTAACGTTGAATTGCATTCCTGATGAATAATTGACAACAGAAAGCCCGAAGAAGCTGAAAAATAATCATAAAAAAGTCTAAATCCCATCAAGAAATTAGGAAATTCCCCTCAAAACATATACTTTTACATTCTAAACTATGAATAGAACAAATAACAAAAGAAAAGAAAATGCTACACTCCTATGAAGAGGCCTCGAGATGCCTCCTGTGCGCAGATGCACCATGTACCCAAGTTTGCAAGAATGGTGACCCCGCCCGTGCCATCCGCTCCATCCGCTTCGGCAATGAGAAGATCGCAGGACGGTGGGTAGCCCAGTGTACGGACGAAGAGTTGGAGGCTGCTGAGAAAGCCTGCATCCACTACGACCGCCCCATCCGCATCCGAGAGCTGATTCGCTCTGCTTGTCGCGATACCGCTTCTTCAAACGATGCCCTGCCCTCTCTCGGCATCACATTTTGCGGTATCCCCTGCGAGAACCCCTTCTTCCTTGCCTCATCGGCCATCTGCACCAATTACGACATGGTGGCGAGGGCTTTCGACATGGGTTGGGCCGGTGTGTTCTACAAGACCATCTGCATGCAGGAGATCAAAGAGGTATCGCCCCGCTTTGATGCCATTCAAGAGGGAGGCAGAAGCGACTTCTCTGCTTTCCGCAACATGGAGCAGCTAAGTGAGAACCCCCACGAAGTGGACTTCGACATTCTACGCCGCCTGAAGCAGAACTATCCCACCAAAGTGGTGGTGGCCAGCATCATGGGACAGTTTGAGGAAGAGTGGATCCAGTTGGCCAAAATGGCAGAGGATGCAGGATGCGATGCCGTGGAGCTGAACTTTTCTTGTCCGCAGATGCGACTGGCCGGGATGGGCAGTGATGTGGGTCAGGACTCTGAGCTGGTGCTGTTCTACACAGCCTACGTGAAGCGCAGTGTCAACATCCCAGTCATCCCTAAGATGACACCCAACATCACGCACATCAATCAACCAGCCTTGGCCAGCTACTTCGCCGACGCCGATGCCATATCTGCCATCAATACCATCAAAAGCGTGACGATGGGCAGTCGGGCCGAAGTATCGGGCCACAAAGCGATCTCCGGACTCTCCGGCCGTGCTGTCAAGCCCATAGCCCAGCGCTATATCCTTGAAATGGCCCAGAACACCATCATGATGGGTTCACATGCGAAGGTTATCGAACTGAGCGGAATCGGTGGCATCGAGACATGGCGAGACGCCTTGGAGTACCTCCAAATTGGATGCCGCAACGTACAAGTCTGCACCGCCGTCATGCAGTATGGCTATCGCATCATCGACGACCTCATCCTCGGACTACAAAACTATATGGCGGAGCGAGGTCTGTCTTCACTCGAGTCTCTCGTTGGCGAGGAAATACCCAATTTCGTCTCACCAACTGACCTTGACCGCGACACCATCGTTTATCCGAATATTGACCGCGACCGCTGCATCGGCTGTGGCCGCTGCTACACCTCTTGCATGGACGGCGGACATCAGGCCATCACCTTCGATACAGAATCTCGCCAGCCACGAATCGTCGGTACAAAATGCGTGGGATGCCATCTATGCAGCCTTGTATGTCCCACCGGAGCCATCGGTGTGACAAAACGCATAAAGAAAAAAACCGAATAAGCTTTTCTCAAATCATTTTCTATTATATATCATGGAATGAGGCGACACTCAATGATATGGAACAGAAATTCGGTGTAAATAGCATTGACTTGCAAGAGCTGTATGACTTCTGCGAGCGGGAGGGTGAGACTGTCAGTTATCAGAAAGGCGAACGTATGGAGTGTGAGGGTGAACCTTCACGGTGGTTCGGCTTTGTCACCAAAGGATGCTTCAAGTATGTGACACGAGGCCTCAGTGACGGCAAGGAACACATCACATGGTTTTCGTTCGAAGGTGAGTATGTGGGCGACTATCCCTCCTGTCTCAATGGAAGTCCGTCGCAGACCACGATAGAGGCGATGATGCCCAGCAGCGTGTTGAGGGTGAGTGGTGAACAAATGATGCAGTTGTTCAACCAAAACATAAGTTCAATGGAACTGCGCAGTATCATCGGGGAACATCTGCTCTGTCAGGCCCGTGCCCGCTATCTGGACTTTCACCGTGCCACGCCTCGCGAACGCTATGACCTGTTGCTGCACCGTTGTCCCGGCATCGTGGAACACCTTCCCCTGCATGCCATCGCCTCTTTCCTGAACTTAACTCCACAACAATTGTCGCGAATCAGAAGAGCCGTCACATTCGAAGATTGACTGCACAACGACATAAAAGCCTGAACAGTTCAGGCTTTATCCAAACCGCCACACTCAGCCTTTTGCAAGCAAGCTCGCCCGTCTCTTGCGGATTTGTGATACTTGTAACCATTCAGCGAATCATCTTTTTGAGTCGCCTTCGGCGAGAACCAACGGTCGACGTGC
>CAMZHP010000008.1 GCA_947306845.1 uncultured Prevotellaceae bacterium | reverse complement strand
ACCACTATGCTTTGGTCTAGAGCAGAAATCTGAGCATATATCAAAGGAATCTTCAAATCAGGAATCCATGTTTTCAATTTATGAATGGCGTTGGTCAGTTGTTTGTTGAGATCATCCATATTGGCATATTGCAGTTCCGCGTCAGAAATAATGGTCTGCAATAAGGAATCTTGAAAGAAACTCAGAAACTTACTATTGATATTTGCGTCATCTATATTCCCTAGGTTGAGAACCCTCTCAATCAAGGTTCTCGTCTCTACGGGATAGTCGGTGCTCATTTGCTGAAGGGCAGAGAAATCTCCCGTCGTCAGATAAAGGCTCTCTATACGGTCATAACGCTGAATCCTGACTTCAAGAGTATCTGCGACTTCCTCATCAAAGGGCTTCAACTTGAAATCACAACTTGTCAACACCTGTGACAAAAACATAGATGCGACAAGAAAAAAACGACATCGGATTCTCACGATAAATACTTCTCTAATTTCGTGCAAAAGTACTAAAAAATATTTTAAAAACAAAAAATATTGCTAAAAAAGTTAAAAATTGGCTATAATACTTAGAAAAATCAATAATTATGTTAATTTTACTGGCGTCCCCTGCGATTTTATCAATTGTTATCTGATGAAATTCAATATTTTTTGCATACCTTTGTCACCTACAGAGAATTGGAAATATTAATGGATAACTGACTCAAAGTAAAATGTCATGACAGTATTCCCTTGCGCAAAAATCAATTTAGGGCTTAATGTCGTTTCAAAACGTGATGATGGCTACCATTCACTTGAAACGGTATTCTACCCTATCCCATTATGTGATGCACTGGAAGTTCATAAAATGGATCATGATTTCCCCAGTGATACAGCCTGTGACATCAAGATGACCGGAATGAATATTGTTGGCAAAGATGACGCCACTCTTGTCGTAAGGGCCTACCGCTTGTTGGCAGAAGACTTCAGGCTGCCGCGTGTGCATGCACATCTGTGCAAGCGGATACCCTCACAAGCAGGATTGGGTGGAGGCTCCAGCGATGCGGCTTTTATGATCAGGCTTCTTGATGAGGAATTTCATCTTAATATGGGAATAGCAGAAATGGAACGCTATGCTTCCAGGCTTGGTGCTGATTGTGCTTTTTTTGTCACAGCAGAACCGGCTTTTGCCACAGGAATAGGAAACATTCTGGAACCAGCTGACGGGGAGTACGGCAACCTGAATGGCTACTATCTTGCTTTGGTGAAACCCGACATCCAGGTTTCTACCGGTGAGGCATACGCTGGGATTCATCCTCAGCAGCCGGTGAAGTGTTGCCGGGATATTGTCAGACAACCCATTGAGACATGGCGTGAAGAATTGAAGAACGATTTTGAGGATTCCATTTTCGCAAAGCATCCCCGACTCGCCGAAATCAAGGAATCCCTTTACCAACATGGTGCCGTCTTTGCGCTGATGAGCGGAAGCGGAAGCACTCTGTTTGGCATTTTTAAAGAAAAACCTACCGGAATCAGTGAGCTATACAGTGACTGTTTCACAGCGGTATTGGATTTGTAAGTAACGGATAAGACAGCATTTCACATCAGTATGGATAACCCTCAAGAATTGTTCCCTGCCGTAGATGAAGATGGACGTGTAATTGGCTGCATCAAAAGGAGTCAGGCTCATGATGGCACAAAAGTGCTTCATCCTGTAGTACACTTGCATGTGTTTAACACACAAGGTGAACTGTATCTTCAACACCGTCCGGCATGGAAAGACATTCAACCTGATAGATGGGATACGGCAACAGGAGGACATGTGGACTATCTCGAGGATGTGGAGCATGCCCTACAACGTGAAGTACGCGAGGAACTAGGCATCGAGGAGTTCACCCCTGTCTTTTTGGGAAAATATATTTTCGAGGGCAAGCGTGAACGTGAATTGGTGTATGTTTATAAGACGATCTATGATGACATCATCACCCCCAGTGAGGAGGAGTTGGATGGAGGACGTTTTTTCGCCCCCCAAGAAATTACGGATAGGATGGGAAATGATTTCTTCACACCGAACTTTGAAGATGAATACAGAAGATTTTTCGGTTAGGATTAGCTTTGGCACACTATTTGCAAAGTAAGGGTATTATTGGACATGTAATTTTTAAGGTAAAAGATGGCAAACAGCCCGTTTTCACAAAAAGTATCAGAGATCCTGTCATTCAGCAGGGAGGAGGCTTCCCGCCTTGACTGTGCTTCAGTCAGGCCGGAACATTTGCTCATGGCTCTTCTCAGAGACAAATCTGGTGTGATGAGCCGTTTGTTTGACAGTTTCACAATTGACAAACGCTTACTCAAGAAAGAACTGGAGAACAGGGTGAGTAATGACAGAGGCGATGCTCCTGCCAATCCACGAGAATTGTTGCTCGACAACCAAGCCAGCAACATCCTCAAACTCGCTGTGCTGGAGGCGCGCCTTCATCACTCACCAACTGTGGACATTCATCATTTGATTTTAGCTATTCTCCACGACAAGGTGGACAATGGAGCAAAAACAGTATTAGAACATTATTCAATGAACTACGAAGAAGTATCAAAGTATTTCCAACAGATAGCAAGCAAGACGACTGACGGCATAGGTATGCCGGATGACGCAGAGGAGGAAGATGATGACCTCGGAATGGGGCTGAATGGGAATGTAGGAGGTAGGAAAGCCTCTGGAACAACCCAGACAAGGAAACAAAACGGGAGCAAGACTCCTGTTTTGGACAATTTCTCAACCGACCTCACACAAGCAGCCTCCGAAAACAAGCTCGACCCTGTGGTTGGTCGTGAGAAAGAGATGCAGCGGGTGATGGAGATTTTGTGCCGCCGCAAAAAGAACAATCCTATACTCATCGGAGAACCAGGTGTCGGTAAAAGCGCTATCGTAGAGGGATTGGCTCAGTTAATTGTCAAGCATCGCACCTCTCCTATTTTGTTTAACAAGCGCCTGGTAAGTCTTGATCTCACATCTGTCGTCGCAGGAACCAAATATCGCGGACAGTTTGAGGAACGTATCAAAGCCCTGATCAAGGAATTGGAACAAAGCCCCGACATCATCGTTTTCATAGATGAGGTGCACACCATCATTGGTGCTGGCTCCACACCTGGTTCGATGGACGCGGCCAACATTCTGAAACCCGCTCTTGCAAGAGGCACTATTCAGTGCATCGGAGCGACAACACTGGATGAATATCGCAAAAGCATTGAAAAAGACGGAGCCCTCGAGCGTAGGTTCCAAAAAGTGATGGTCGAGCCGACAAGCTCTGAGGAGACTTTGCAAATTTTACAGAATATCCGTGAGCGTTATGAGCAGCACCATCACGTCAACTACACTGAAGAGGCATTGAGAAGTTGTGTGTCGCTGACAGGGAGATATGTCACCGACCGATCTTTCCCCGACAAAGCCATTGATGCCATGGATGAGGTCGGTGCAAAGGTGCATCTACAGCATGCAAACATTCCGCCGGAAATCATCGCCAAGGAAAAAGAAATTGAGGAAATCAACAATAAGAAGAAAAGTGCTGTTCAGAACCAGAACTTTGAGTTGGCTGCCAGTTTCCGTGACCGCCAGACGGAGTTGGAAGATGAGTTGCGGCGCATGAACGAGGATTGGAACAATGGCGACAATGCACAGCGAGAAACCATCACAGAAAAAGAGGTGGCTGATGTGGTGTCAATGATGACCGGAGTGCCTGTACAACGTATGGCTGAGGCTGAAGGTGTGCGCCTACGCAATATGGGGGAGGAATTGAAAAAAGCCGTGATTGCCCAGGATGCTGCTATCGAGAAGATGGTGAAAGCCATCCAGCGCAACCGTGTGGGCCTGAAGGACCCCAATCACCCCATTGGAGCATTTATGTTCCTTGGCCCCACAGGTGTGGGAAAGACCTATCTTGCCAAGAAACTTGCAGAGCAGATGTTTGGCAGCGCAGAAGACCTCATCAGGATTGATATGAGTGAATTCACAGAGAGTTTCAATGTATCACGCCTTGTGGGTGCCCCTCCGGGATATGTTGGATATGATGAGGGAGGACAGCTGACAGAGAAGGTTCGCCGTCACCCCTACTCCATCGTTTTGCTCGATGAGATTGAGAAAGCTCATGGAAATGTATTCAATCTATTGTTGCAAGTCTTGGATGAGGGAAGGCTGACAGATGGAAACGGCCGCCTGATTGATTTCAGAAACACTGTTATCATCATGACATCCAACGCCGGCACGCGCCAGCTGAAAGAATTCGGACGTGGAGTCGGATTCAACGCTGGTGGGACTTTGGGACTGAGTCTCAATGAGAGTGATAAGGAGCATGCACGTTCCATTATCCAGAAGAGCCTCAGCAAGCAATTCGCTCCTGAGTTCCTCAACCGTCTTGATGAGATCATCACCTTCGATCAGCTCGATCTGGAGGCTATCAAGAAAATCATCGACATAGAACTCAGTGGCCTATATAAGCGGGTTGGAGATCTGGGATATCAGATTTCCCTCAGTGATGAGGCCAAGGAATTTGTCGCTACCAAAGGCTATGATGTGCAATTTGGTGCCCGTCCGTTGAAACGTGCCATCCAAAACTATATCGAAGATGGATTGTGCGAACGAATTCTCAGCGGTGAGACGACCTCTGGCAGTACGATAAGAATAGAGAAGCATCCCGAGAAGGAAGAATTGGTATTCAGCTAAATGACGATAGAATTTATACTCAGGTTATTTGTAGCTTCCCTATTGGGAGCTGCCATCGGATTGGAACGTGGTTACCGTGCCAAAGAAGCTGGTTTCAGAACACACTTCTTGGTGGCGATGGGTAGTGCTTTGTTCATGATTATCTCTCAGTTTGGCTTTGAGCAAATCCTGGTTCATTCACGTGATACCGGTTTGAATGTCAGACTTGACCCCTCCCGTGTGGCTGCCCAGGTGGTAAGTGGTATCGGTTTTATCGGAGCAGGCACCATCATTTTCCAGCGTCATGTGGTGCGTGGTCTTACCACTGCCGCCGGATTGTGGGTCACCTCTGCCATCGGCATGACTTGTGGCGCTGGCCTCTATCTCTTGGCCACTGCGTCAACTGTGCTTGTCCTGATATGTTTGGAGACACTCAATTATTTCTTCCAAAAGTTCGGAACGCGCAACATCAGCATCACTTTTTCTTCTCCAAGCATCGAAGATGTCAGGCAGGTGCTTGGAAGAATGCGTCAGGATGGATTTACCATAGATTCCTACAACATGCGTGAACAAGTGGGAGCGGAAAGCAGCACATATACGGTCACAGTGGAGGTCAACGTGAAGCGCAACCGTTATGAGTCGCGCGTGTTGGGCATCATGGAAGAACTTGACGGAGTCAGAATAGAAAGCATCGAATAGAATCATCCATTCACACTAAATATCAGGGCGGGTAAGCATTAGCTTATCCGCCCTGATTATTAAGACATTTTACCTCTTATTTGTCGAGGAGAATGTTCATCATTTCAACAGCAGCTTTGGCCACGGAAGTACCGGGACCGAAGATGGCTGCCACGCCTGCCTTGTAGAGGAAGTCGTAGTCCTGTGCAGGAATCACACCTCCGGCGATAACCATAATGTCTTCGCGACCCAACTTCTTCAGTTCCTCAATAAGCTGGGGAATGAGAGTCTTATGGCCTGCAGCCAGTGAAGAAGCACCAACAATATGCACATCGTTCTCAACAGCCTCACGCGCTGCTTCAGCAGGTGTCTGGAAAAGCGGACCCATATCCACATCGAAACCACAGTCGGCATATCCTGTTGCTACAACCTTGGCACCACGGTCGTGACCGTCCTGACCCATCTTGGCAACGAAAATACGTGGCCTGCGGCCTTCTTTTTTGAAGAATTCCTCTGTCAACTCACAGGCTTTCTCAAAGTCGGAGTCGTTTTTGCTTTCTGATGAATACACGCCTGAAATAGTTCTGATGATTGCTTTATATCTTCCTACTATAGCCTCGCAGGCATCACTGATCTCGCCAAGAGTACAGCGAAGCTGGGCGGCCTTTACAGCCAGGTCGAGAAGATTGTTCTCACTCTTTCGACCCTCGTTGAAGTCACGCACACATTCGGTGATAGCCTTGAGAGCCTCCTGGCAGGCAGCCTCGTCACGGGTCGATCTGACCTGAGCCAGCGACTCCTCTTGCTGCTTGCGTACGGCTGTGTTGTCCACCTCAAGGATGTCGATGGGATCCTCATGGTCAAGACGGTATTTGTTCGTGCCGACAATCGTCTGTGCACCAGAGTCAATACGGGCCTGAGTACGGGCGGCAGCCTCCTCAATACGCATCTTGGGGATACCAGTCTCGATAGCCTTGGCCATACCACCAAGTTTTTCAATCTCCTGGATATGCTCCCAGGCCTTATGCACCAACTCATTGGTCAGTGTCTCTACATAGTAGGAACCTGCCCATGGGTCAATTTGCTTACATACCTTGGTCTCATTCTGAATGTAGATCTGGGTGTTGCGGGCGATACGCGCGGAGAAATCTGTAGGAAGCGCGATGGCCTCATCAAGGGCGTTGGTATGCAGCGACTGCGTGTGTCCCAGCACGGCTGCCATGGCCTCGATACAGGTACGGGCCACGTTGTTAAACGGGTCTTGCTCGGTGAGCGACCAGCCAGAGGTCTGGGAGTGAGTACGGAGTGCCAGAGATTTGGGATTTTTAGCTCCAAAACTCTTGACTATCTTGGCCCAAAGCAGGCGGCCAGCGCGCATCTTGGCAATTTCCATAAAGTGATTCATGCCGATAGCCCAGAAGAAAGAGAGTCGCGGGGCAAATGCGTCCACATCAATACCGGCATTCACACCCGTGCGGATATAGTCCATACCATCAGCCAACGTATAAGCTAGCTCAATATCGGCAGTGGCACCTGCTTCCTGCATGTGGTATCCAGAGATGGAGATGGAGTTGAACTTCGGCATTTTCTGTGAGGTGAACTCAAAGATGTCGGCAATGATCTTCATGGAGAAGGCTGGCGGATAGATATAGGTGTTGCGCACCATAAACTCCTTCAGAATGTCATTCTGGATAGTTCCAGCCATTTCCTCCAACTGGGCACCTTGTTCCAGTCCTGCTACAATGTAGAAGGCAAGGATAGGAAGCACGGCACCATTCATGGTCATGGATACGGACATTTTGTTGAGAGGGATGCCAGAGAAGAGCACTTTCATGTTTTCCTCATTGCAGATGGACACACCTGCCTTACCCACATCGCCGACGACACGGGCATTGTCGGGGTCATAGCCACGGTGTGTGGGCAAGTCGAATGCGACAGAAAGACCCTTTTGTCCTGAGGCAAGATTGCGGCGATAGAAAGCATTGGATTCCTCAGCTGTGGAGAACCCGGCATACTGACGGATGGTCCAGGGGCGGAAAGGATACATCATGGAGTAAGGACCACGCAGATAGGGCGGAATTCCGGCTGTGAAGTCGAGATGCTCCATACCCTCCAGGTCTTCCTTGGTATAAACAGGCTTTACCTCTATGTGCTCAGGGGTTTTCCAGTTGTAATCAATGCCGTTGGCAGCCTGCCACTCAGCACCATTCTGCGGCTGAATGCCGGCATATATGTCTATGTCTTTAAAACTTTTTCTCATGACTGTCATTTTTTCTAGATTCCCAACTTGGCATTGTATTCCTTGAGTGTCTCAAGCACATTGCAGCGTACATGGACGAAATTCTCTATACCGGCTGCCTTCAGGTCTTCCATGCAAGCCGGAGCACCAGCCACGACAAACATGGCACGGCCATCAAGATACTTGAATGCGGGGATGGCGTATTCGGCATATTCGTCATCGCTTGAGCAAATCACGACGATGTCTGCACCTGCCTCCAGAGCGGCGTCAACACCCTCTTCCACAGTTTTGAAACCAAGGTTGTCGATGACTTTGTAACCAGCACAGGCCAGGAAGTTGCAGGAGAACTGGGCGCGGGCCTGGCGCATGGCAAGATTGCCGATGGTGAGCATGAAGGCCACAGGAACACGTGTTTTCTCAGTATGGATGCGAAGTTCTTCAAAATCAGCGGCGAGACGGCTTGAACGAATGGCCTCATAAGGCTGGTCGTCATCTTCACCGCAACAGCAGCACGGCACAATGCCTTCCTTTCCTTCAGATTTTTCTGTGAAATTGGGGAACTGATTGGTGCCGAGGATAAATTCCTTGCGCTTGGCAGCATCGCCATGACGCTTGATATTGGTTTCATTGATGACTTTCTGCACCTTTCCGTCTTTTGCAACCTGCAGGAAACCGCCATTTTCCTCCACTTCGAGGAAAATCTTCCATGCCTCCACGGCCAGGCTGTCAGTGAGGTGCTCGATATAGTAAGAACCTGCTCCCGGATCGACTACTTGTCCGAAATGGCACTCTTCTTTCAGCAGAAGCTGTTGGTTGCGGGCTATGCGCTCCGAGAAATCATTGGGCTGCTCATATGGAGCATCAAAAGGAACGACAACCATCGAGTGGATACCGGCAAGGGCTGCACTCATTGCCTCGGTCTGAGAACGCAACAAATTGACGTAACTATCAAATACAGTCTGGTTGTAGGTAGAAGTGGTGGCGTTGGCTATCATCTTGCATGAGTCATCATTTTTAGGCTCATACTGCTTGACGATTTGTGCCCAAAGCATACGTGCGGCACGGAATTTGGCCAACTCCATGAAATAGTTTTCGCTGACACCCATGTTGAACTTGATCTTGCTGGCTGCGAGATCTGCATCGATTCCTGCATCAGTGAGCAACTGCATGTATTCATTGCCCCAGGCCAGAGCATAGCCCAATTCCTGAACGATGTAAGCACCGGCATTGTTGAGTGACTGCGAGTTGACCGAAACGCAACGGAAATGAGGATAGTCCTTGAAAATCTCTGTCAGTCGTGAGGCATCAGTAATGATAGCAGACACGTCTTTCCCCTTCATCACGATTGTCTCGATTGGGTCAAAGTCAATGCTGCCTACCAATTTCTGCTTATCGTAGCCATTTTTCTCAAAATAAGCAATGAGAATTTCTGCGAGTTCCACTGAGTGGCGCTTGCAGGTGTTGAAGTTAAGCTCGATGCAATCACATGCAATACCATTTAATAAGGTATCAATGAATTCTGCACTCACCATATTTCCGGGGATACGGAAACCGAGAGAATCAACACCTTTGTTGAGGATGTCAAGAGCCTTGGCATTGGCAGCGACAGCATCGTCGGCTTTGATGTCCTGGCGTACATACCACTCATTGGTGTTCTTTTTGTTGCCGCGTACGAATGGGTACTCGCCCGGCAATGCTTCAGGGGTCTTCAGTTTCAGCACGTCTTCCCTGCGATAGAAAGGCTGCACGTTGAAACCTTCGTTTGTCCTCCATACGAGTCTTTTGTTAAAATCAGCCCCCTTAAGGTCAACTTGGATTTTGTCCAGCCATTCCTGTGTGGTGGGAGCCTGAAACTCGCTGAAGAGTTTTTCCTTGTTGTTTGACATAGCGAAATGTTTGTTATATAAGTTTTACAATCATTTAAGGGTTTGATTCCACCTCCTAAATAATGTGCAAAGATAGTTGATTTTTCCGACACAGTGAAAAAAAAACGGATAAAATCTCAGCCAATAGCCTTTTTTTCAAAATCTTTGTGAAGTGGCTGCAAATAATTGCACAAAAATTATTTTTTTGAGCATAATTTAAGTAATTTTGCAGTCGTTTTTTCAATATGTCTTCAAAAATGGATTGGCTTATCAATCTTTTCACATCAACGGATTCAGTAGCCCATGTCGTCTTGCTATATGCAGTCGTCATCGCTGTAGGTGTATATTTAGGGAAAATTAAGGTGTTTGGCATATCATTGGGTGTCACGTTTGTCCTATTCGCAGGCATTGTGGCAGGCCATATCCATTTCACCGCCCCTACTACTATTCTTAATTTCTGTCAGGACTTCGGGCTGATCTTGTTTGTCTTCATGATTGGTATGCAGGTAGGTCCTGGTTTCTTTGAGAGTTTCAAGAAAGACGGACTAACCCTTAACGGTTTGTCCATCGCGATGATCCTGCTCAACATTGGTATGATGTTTGCTTGTTATTTCTTGTTTTTCGATACCTCCGACAAGCATTCACTGCCCATGATGATAGGCACATTGTATGGAGCCGTGACCAATACACCTGGTCTGGGTGCTGCAACTGAAGCTAACAGCACGGTTTTCAATGGTGTGAATATCCCGCAGATCGCATCGGGTTATGCCTGCGCCTACCCATTAGGTGTGACTGGCATTATCCTCGCTACCATTGCGGTCAGGTATCTCACCAAAAGCAAGCTTGAGGATGAAGAAGCCAAGTTGTCTGAGGAAGAGGCAGAGAATCCTCATGCCAAACCTCGAATGATGCACCTTCGGGTCACTAATTCATACCTAGCAGGAAGGACGCTCATGCAAATTAGTGAGTTTCTCAATCGTGACTTTGTTTGTTCTCGCTATCTGCATGACGGACAGGTGAGCATCCCTAACCGAAATACCGTTTTTGATATAGATGACGAACTACTCGTCGTTTGTGCAGAAGCAGATGCGGAGCCTATCATAGCGTTCATTGGTCCGGAAATTGAGGCGGAATGGAACGTAGAACTGGAAAAGCAACCCATGGTGTCGAGACGTATAGTGGTGACTAATCCATCGATAAATGGAAAGACGTTGGGAAAAATGCATTTTTCCAGTGTTTACGGAGTCAACGTGACTCGGATCACCCGTCACGGAATTGATCTTTTTGCCGGTCGCAACCACCATTTTCATATTGGCGACCGTGTGATGGTGGTGGGACCTGAGGACAATGTCAACCGGGTAGCTGAAATGATGGGCAATTCCGTGAAACGGCTCAATGCACCCAATATCGCCACCATTTTTGTTGGAATCATGCTGGGTATCATCTTCGGATGTCTGCCGATTGCCATTCCGGGTATGCCCGTTCCGATGAAACTCGGACTGGCAGGCGGTCCGCTGATCATCGCCATCCTCATTGGTCGTTTTGGATACAGGATAAAATTGGTGACCTACACTACCACAAGTGCTAACATGATGCTTCGTGAGATAGGATTGGTGCTCTTCCTTGCCAGTGTGGGCATCAAGGCAGGAGCGGGATTCTGGGAAACAGTGGTTTCTGGGGATGGCTTGAAATATGTCTACACCGGATTTCTTATCACGGTCATTCCAATACTCATCGTGGGCACCATCGCCAAGAAAGTATATCATTTCAACTACTTCATGGTCATGGGTATGATAGCTGGCACCTATACGGACCCACCAGCATTGGCCTATGCCAATCAGGTATGTTCCCGCGAGGCTCCTGGTGTGGGTTACTCCACAGTCTACCCACTCACCATGTTTCTTAGAATATTGATGGCGCAAATCCTCGTACTCTTTTTCTGCGGATAAAAAGAAAGCTTATATAACATAACTTCATGAAACGATTAAAACTACTAACGTCACTGCTGATTCTGGGAAGCCTCACTGTTTTTGGCCAAGGAGCCAAGAACATCAAAATCAATGAGGTGATGACCAGGAACACGGCCAGCATTGTGGATGAGTATAACGAGCATCTTCCATGGATTGAGCTCGCCAATGTCTCATTCACCACATTTAACGTGCGGGGGATGTATGTCACCACTGACACCGCCGTGCTCAACAAAAAACTCAGTGTGCCTGAGCGTGTGTCGAAGATGAGCATCATTCCCAACAATGAGACTCGTACCAACATGGGAGGAAGACAGCATCTTGTGCTCTTCCTCAATAGCCTACCGGCTAAAGGATCGGTTCACATGACAGCTTCTGTTGACCCTGACCAACCCACATGGGTAGGACTTTTTGATGGCAACGGAGTGGATCTGATAGATTCAGTGACCGTACCTGCTTCCATGAATGAAAACACATCCTATGCCCGCCAAAGTGATGGCGCCGACGTATGGGAGGTCAAACCCGCCGATGCAGTTACACCGGGTATAGAGAATTTCATTCACATCACAGAATCCAAAGTGGCGCAGATCAAGCGTGATGACCCTCACGGCTTTGGTATCACAGTGCTGTCGATGGGCATTGTCTTCTCATGCCTTGCTCTTCTTTGGATTTTCTTCACCATCTTCGGACGGATTATGGCCCACAGGCAGCGTGAGAAGCATGCGTCAGCCAAGAAAGCACACAAAGAGCGCATTATTGCAGCTCAGGAGGAAGAGGAAGATGAGCGAGCTTTTCCTGCTGTCACCATTACGAATCATGCAACTGCGGGCAACGTAGATGACGATGTGTATGTGGCTGTCATCTCCATGGCCCTCAAGGAATATCTTGATGATATCCACGACCAGGAGAGCGGTATCATCACCATTTCTCCCAAACAGACAAAATGGACCAGAGTATAAACCAAACAACAGATATAACCATGAGCAATTATCAATATAAGGTCAACGGTGTTGACTATCAAGTAGAGATAGAGGAAATAGAAGGCAATATTGCCAAAGTGACAGTTAATGGCAAACCATTTGAGGTAGAACTGGCAAAACCGGTGAAAGCCAAGCCACAGCCCAGACGTGTGCAAGTGCCCTCTTCCACCTTGTCGGTGGCAGCAGAGCCGGAGAAAGCACCTGCCATCAAGCCCAAAGCAGCCGTTGCCACAGGCAACAAGGTACTGGCACCGCTGCCTGGCACCATTACCGATGTAAAGGTGGCGGTTGGCGACACCGTCAAAACAGGAGATACCGTTATCGTTCTGGAAGCCATGAAGATGCAGAACAACATCGAGGCTGATTGCGACGGAAAGATCACTTCAGTTTTAGTTACCCGTGGCGACACCGTCATGGAAGGAGCAACTCTTGTAACAATAGAATAAGCCATGGGATTTATTGAATTCATAACATCCAAGTTTTTTGACTTCCTGTCTTATACAGGATTTGCCAATGCCACGATACCTAATCTCATCATGATTATCGTTGGTGGCATTTTCATCTGGCTGGCCATCAGGAAGGACTTCGAACCCCTTCTGCTTGTTCCCATTGGTTTGGGCATTATTCTGGGAAACATCCCATTCAAGGCTGATGCCGGTCTGGAAATCGGTCTGTATGAAGACAATTCGGTGCTCAACATCTTCTATCAGGGCGTGCGTCAGGGATGGTACCCGCCATTGGTGTTCCTGGGTATCGGAGCTATGACGGACTTCTCGTCGCTGATCAGCAATCCCAAGTTGGTGCTCATTGGTGCAGCAGCACAGTTCGGCATCTTCGGTGCCTATATGGTGGCTCTGGCCTTGGGTTTTGAGCCCAACCAAGCTGCCGGTATTGCCATCATTGGCGGTGCTGACGGTCCTACCGCCATCTTCCTGTCCTCAAAACTGTGTCCTAATCTGATGGGTGCCATCGCAGTGTGTGCTTATTCTTACATGGCGCTTGTTCCAGTGATCCAACCGCCTCTAATGCGCATGCTCACCACCAAAAAGGAAAGGGTAATTCATATGAAACCGACGCGCCACGTCAGCCAGACTGAGCGTATTCTCTTCCCCATCATCGGTCTGCTGCTCACCACCTTCCTTGTACCTTCAGGTCTTCCCCTCCTCGGTATGTTGTTCTTTGGCAACTTGCTTAAGGAAAGTGGCAAGACCACACGCCTTGCCAAGACTGCTGGTAGTGCGCTCAACGACATCGTGGTGATATTGCTCGGCCTTACCGTGGGTTGCTCCACCCAAGCCAGTGAGTTTTTGACTTTCAACACCATCAAGATTTTCATCCTCGGTGCCATGGCTTTCATCATCGCCAGTGCCAGTGGTGTGCTGTTTGTCAAACTGATGAACTTATTCCTGCCTGAGGAAAAGAAAATCAATCCTCTCATCGGCAATGCCGGTGTCAGTGCAGTACCCATGAGCGCACGTATTTCCAACAACATAGGCCTGGAGTACGACCGCCACAATTTCCTGCTCATGCACGCCATGGGACCCAATGTGGCCGGCGTGATAGGCTCTGCGGTCGCAGCAGGTACATTGCTGGGATTCTTCTCTTAGAAAAACAAACCAATAAAAAAGTACAGGGGATCAGAGTTATATAAACACTGTTTCTCTGTATTTTTGCATCTGAAATAAAAAACATCACATTATGCCATCCAAACACACCCGATTGATTGACAAACGCTATGTGCTGCCTTTTGTCCTCATCACTACCTTGTTTTTTCTGTGGGGATTCGCACGTGCCATTTTGGACGTGCTCAACAAGCATTTTCAAGACGAGCTGCACATTTCCATCACACAGTCCTCGCTCATCCAAGTAACCACGTATCTGGGTTATTTTATTATGGCTATTCCCGCAGGAATTTTCATCAATCGTTTCGGTTACAGACGCGGTGTGGTATTCGGACTGATTTTGTTTGGACTGGGTGCCTTGTCATTCATACCCGGCATGCAGGTGGGCACTTTCAATGCTTTTTTGGTGTCTCTTTTTGTCATCGGCTGTGGTTTGGTCTTCTTGGAGACAGCAGCCAATCCATATGCTACTGAACTGGGTCCAGAGGCAACGGCATCGAGCCGTCTTAATCTCTCGCAGACTTTCAATGGTATGGGTTGCTTCATGGCGACCTTCATTGTCGGCCAATATTTATTCCGCACTGATGGCACAAGTGGCGATGTCAGCGTTCCATATATGGTGATGGGAATTATCGTGCTGGCTGTCGCTGTTGTTTTTTCTTTCGTCGACTTGCCAGAGATACATCAACCCAAAGAGGATGGCGATATCTCAACGCAACCGCTGTCATTCAGATTGAAAGCCTTATTCCAACATCGTTCGTTCGTTTTCGGTCTGATTGCTTTGCTGGCATATGAGGTAGCAGAGATTTCCATCAATAGCTATTTTGTTAACTTTGTTACCGGTGAGGGATGGATGGACAAAAACCGGGCTTCCCTTATCATCAGTTTGGCTTTGGTTATTTTCATGGTAGGGCGCTTCGTCAGCAGTTGGATCATGCGGACAGTGAAAGCAGAATCGTTGTTGTGCTTCTGTGCCATTATGACCATGTTGTGCATGCTCATTGTCATTCTTGACTTAGGGCGTGTATCTGTGTATGCGTTGGTGCTCAATTATCTCTTTGAGGCCATGATGTTCCCAACCATTTTCTCCCTGGCACTTCGTTCCCTTGGCCAGCTCACCAAGAGTGCTTCATCTCTGCTGATGATGACACCTGTCGGCGGTTGCGGTTTCATGCTCATGGGACTGATGGCCGATCAGACGGGCAGTATGACTTTGCCGTTTATCATCCCACTGGTTGGCTATGCTATCGTGTTGTCTTTCGCTTGGAGCCTGATCAGGAAATAAGACGAACCCCATTAGTTCATGAATAAGACAGGTAAAAAGAACAAAACGATGGTGTCAGTGCTGTTCATGCAGTTCTGCATTATTTTCACTGTGTGCCTGATTGCGTCCAATATACTCGAAACGAAACAAATGGTGTTTGGACCACTCCATCTCACAGGCGGATTGTTGATTTTTCCCATTTCCTATATCATCAACGATGTGGTATGTGAGGTGTGGGGCTATCGTCGTGCTAGCATCGTGATCTGGACTGGATTTTTGATCAACTTTGCCTTCATGATGATTGCTTTTATTGCCGACGCCATACCTGGGGCACCCTACTGGAATAATGATGAAGGCTTTCATGCCATCTTTGGACTCACTCCACGTATCGCTTTGGCTTCGTTTATCTCGTTCATAGCCGGCAGTTTCGTCAATGCATACGTCATGAGCCGGATGAAAATTTCAGACAACGGAAAACGATTCCCCTTACGTGCTATCATGAGCACTGTTTGGGGCGAAGGAGTTGATTCACTCATCTTCTTCCCATTAGCTTTTTATGGAGTGTTGCCCAATCAAGAGTTGCCTTTGATGATGATTTCACAATTGGTCTTGAAGACTGTGTACGAGGTGATCGTCCTGCCTGTCACCATTCGTGTGGTCAACTGGGTGAAGGAAAGCGAAGGTGAGGATGTATATGATAGAAACGTCAACTATAATATCTTCTCTATTTTTAGAAAGACGCCAGATTAAATGACAAGATGGCGTGGTGGTGATGGTGCCGTCCAAATTTTTACAATAATGCTGACCGAGAAAACCATGGAACGCCTGCGGATACTCGCAGAGTCGGCGAAATACGATGTGTCGTGTTCGTCGAGCGGCACCGTACGCAGTGGTCGAAAAGGCATGGTTGGAAACACTGTGGGCGGCGTGGGCATCTGCCACTCGTTTGCTGATGACGGACGCTGCATTTCACTTCTGAAAGTGATGCTTACGAATTACTGCATCTATGATTGTGCCTACTGCGTCAACCGTCGGTCTAACGACATCCGTCGAGCTACATTATCCGTGTCGGAGTTGGAGGAAATCACGATGGAGTTTTACCGGCGGAATTATATTGAGGGGTTGTTTCTTTCAAGCGGTGTGGTGCGTACACCCGACTATACGATGGAGCGGCTTGTCGCTATCGTCCGTGATTTGCGAACCATACACCACTTCAATGGCTATATCCACCTGAAGACGATCCCTGGTGCCTCTCAGGAAATGCTTGCCGAGGCTGGACGCTGGGCCGATCGCATGAGTGTGAACATAGAAATTCCTCGGGAGGAATCGCTCAAACTGTTGGCACCAGAAAAGGACCACCAAAGTGTTTTCCTTCCCATGCGAATCATCCGACAAGGCATTTTGGAAAACAAGGAAGAACGGAGAAAGTACCGTCATGCGCCCCGCTTCGTGCCTGCTGGGCAGTCGACACAGATGATTGTCGGTGCTACCAGTGAGACCGACCGCGATATTCTTCAGATGTCATCGGCGCTTTATGGTGAAGCACAAATGAGGCGTGTCTATTATTCGGGATACGTCAGCGTGAACACCTATGACCATCGCCTTCCGATCTTGAAGCAACCGCCCCTTGTCCGTGAGAATCGTCTTTATCAAGCCGACTGGCTGTTACGGTTCTACCATTTCACCGTTGATGAGATTGTGGACGATACGCACACCCATCTTGATTTAGAGATAGATCCCAAATTGGCCTGGGCGCTGCGACACCCGGAATACTTCCCTGTAGATGTGAATACTGCTGACTATGAACAATTGCTGCGCGTGCCTGGCCTTGGCACAAAGTCGGCATGGCTCATAGTGAATGCCCGCCGCTCTGGTCGAGTCACTTCCTACCACTTGAAAAAGATGGGTGTGGTGATGAAGAAAGCCAAGTTCTTCATCACTTGTGGCGAGTTGACTTCTTCGTTCTCGCAGCCCATCGTGGGCATTAATGAGTTGCGCCCAGAGCGCTTGCGCCCCTTGCTCGTGTCGAAAGCGCAACGGAAACGGGCAGCAGAGGAAAGACAACTAAAACTGGAGTTTGAGGAATGACGGTATATATTTTCGACGGGACAGCCGACGGGCTGTTATCTGCTGTGTTCGATGCCTTCCTGCTGAAAGAGAAGCCAGAGCGGTTGCTGAGTGTCGGCGAAGTTATGCCCTTGTTTTGTGAGCGTGTTTACAGGGTGACAACCGACACCGAGAAAGCATACCGCGTGTGGGCTGGATTGGAGAAACAGTTGCCGAAGGAGACTCTGCGGTTGATTTCTGCCAGTTTGTTGTCAGAACTTCCAGAGCTGTGGCAACCATTGTTCATGATAGTGTGCAAGGTGTTTCGCCAAGGACGGGAGGTGATGCGAAACTTCACCGACTCTGACGTGTTGTCCGTGACACAGATAGCACGCCGTGTGATGTACGAAGCCCACCGCATGATGCAATTCGTGCGCTTTCAAAAGGCAAAGGATGGCACCTATCTCGCCGTCATCTCGCCTGATCATAATGTGCTGCCCCTTGTCGTTCATCATTTCCACGACCGTTTCAATGACCAACCATGGCTCATCTATGATGCCCGCCGTCATTACGGCTATCATTACGATGGGCTGTCGTCACCCATCCGTGTCACCTTCGAGGACGAGGCTTCTGTTCCCTTTTCACTCACCAGTGGCAAGCTTTCAGATGCTATTCTAAGCAACGACGACCAATTGCTGCAAGATCTCTGGCGCACCTATTTCAAGGCTATTTGCATCCGCGAGCGCCTGAATCCCCGCAAGCAGCTTAAAGACATGCCACGACGATATTGGAGTTATTTGACGGAGAAGCAATAGCTTGGTAGAGTAAAACCAAGGAGACAAAAATGGTTGCTCTGCCCCAATCCCTACAGACGTGATGGTAACGTTAAATCATGAAAACAATGAAGGATATATGAAGATATTAGCAACAAGCGATTGGCATCTCGGAAATCTGTTTCATGGCTACGACAGACTACCTGAACACAGGCATTTCCTCTCATGGCTTCTCATTCAGATTGAGGAGCAGCAACCTGACGCGCTTCTCATCGCCGGTGATGTGTTTGACAATGGCAATCCTTCAGCGGCAGCTCAGTCGGTGTATTATGAGTTTTTGGCTAAAGCCACGCAGACATGCCGCCAGATGCAAATTATCATCACCGCAGGCAACCATGACTCCGCCAGTCGGTTGGAAGCTCCACGCCCTCTGCTCACCCACCATCAAGTTGAAATACGGGGCAATGTGCATAGAAGCTGGGTGATGGATGAAGAGGGAGGCAGTTGGCAAATCGATTATGATGATTTGATGATACCCATCACTGGCAAGGATGGCGACAGGGCTGTCGTGCTTGCCGTACCATATCTTCGAAGTGATGTCGTACAAAATGCCTCATACTCCAAAGGTGTGAACAACATCCTACGCACGCTGACGGCTAAAGCAAAGGAAAAATATCCTGGACTTCCATTGGTGATGATGGCTCACATGTATGCTAAAGGAGCAGACATAGCAAAGAAAGATGCCAGCGAAAAAATCATTATCGGAGGGCAAGAGGAAGTCAACATGGAGGGTTGGACTACCCACCCCGACTACCTGACATGTGGGCATATCCATAAGCGCCAACATATATGGAACACCGACTGGGCAAGATACTCGGGCAGTATTTTGCCGATGTCGTTTGCAGAGAAAGATTACACACACGGCATAGACCTTGTCACACTTAGCAAGAACAGCAAACCTATAGTAAGACAATTCATCTATCAGCCACAGCACAAATTGGTCATCCTGCCTGAGAATGACGAAGAGTTGTCTCCCAAAAAACTCAGGAAACTGATTGATGAGAAGTTGCCAAAAAAGGTGAACGGACAACTTGACGAGCATTTTTATTATGTCACATTGAAGGTGAGACTGGAAAAAATAAGCAACGATGATATTAAAGCCTTGGAAGATCAAGTCAATGAGAAAAATGCCGTATTATGTAGGATTCAGAAAATCATCCCTTTGATGGACATCCAACCCATTGCCGGTCAAGAATCCCTCAGAAGTATCGAGGACATCCTTAACCGAGACGCTATGGACACACTGAGAGAGGCTTTCGTCATCCAGCACCATAAGGAGATGAACGAACAACAAGAGGCTATGCTCACAGAGCTGATAAACGGTATCAAGAACGAAACCAACGACTGACATGAAAATCCTGCAACTCGAAATACTCAACCTCGCTTCTCTCGACAAGCAAGGAGGCGAAGTCATCAACTTTGTAAAAGGAGCCTTGGGCGAAAGCACCATCTTCAGCATCGTAGGGCCAACAGGCAGTGGCAAGTCCACCATACTTGATGCCATTTGCCTTGCACTTTACAACCGTGCTCCACGATATCCAAGAAAGAAGAACGAAAGACAAAGAATAGAGATATATGGCCAACCAGATATAATGGAGGCCACACGACCAGCTCCCACTGACTGCCGCAACATTCTCACACGTGGTAAAAAAGAGGGATATAGCAAACTGACTTTCCAAGCCAACAATGGCATGGTTTACAGAGCGGAATGGTATGTGCGTTTCAAAAGAAAAAATTATGAAGGCCCGATTACTGTTCTATATAAGATTACTTCCTCTGCTGATGGTACCCCTAAGGAGGAAACAGCTTACTGGGATGACTTGCCTAACATCATCGGATTGGAATACGAGCAATTCCTCCGTACGGTGCTCATAGCACAAGGCTCATTTGCCAATTTCCTTACAGCCAAGGAGGATGAACGATATACACTGTTGGAGAAACTCATCGGATGTGAGGAAATGTATGTCCGCATAGCAAGTGAAATCAAAAGAAAAAAGGACGCAGCCATAGAGAATTTCAACATCGTCAACGCCTCCGTGGAAACGGTGAAGCAGAATTTGCTCTCCGAGGAGGAACTCCACCAACTCAAAGAAGAAATCTTCCAATTGGAAAAAGCAGAAAAGGAAATAGAAATTGCCAGAAAGAATGTGGAGGCCCAACTGAGGTGGTATGTTGACAACGAGACAATCATGGCCGACATCAAACAGAAACAAATTGCGGTCGACCAGGCCAAACAAGACCTTGAGGAGTTTCAGCCTTTTATCTATCGGCTTAACTTGCACGATGCCATTGCACCAGCAGTCGATTGCATGAAGGATATAAATAAAATGGAGAATGTCATAGGTGCATCGGAAAGGCGCATAGAAGAAGATGAGCTCAAGAGCAAAAACCAAGAAAACTTGATCGTTGAAGCGAACGACCTTCTCAAGCTCTTGAAAGAAACTGCTGAAAAGGTACAGCAGACATTACAGGATACGGAACCACATGTTAGGAAAGCTCGTGAACTGAAAACGAAAGTCGATGCGGCTAATGTGGTATGCAGTGACAAACTAAAAACCAAGACGACGGCAGAAAAAGAAAAGAATTGTGCAGATGAAGCATTGCAAAAGAATATCATAGACACCCAAATAAAACAAAACCAGGCAGACAAGGCTATAGAAGACTATCAGGCGATGTTGTCAGAAGTTGATAAAAAAAAGGAGAAACTGAATCGGGCAGCAGATGATGCCGAGAAGGCTCTGTTGACAGAGCTCCTCAAAGTGGAGGGCATGGATGCCCAAAAGTTGCAAGACCAAAAGGAACAAGCTGACAACGATTGGCAGAATCTTAAACGGGCTTTGGAGGTGGTCGGTTTTCTCAACAAAGCCATAGAGGAGAAAAAGCAAAAGGAAACTCGTAAAAAAGAACTGGAAGAAAAGAATGCCAATTTGTCTGAACTATTGGCACAACTATGCATCGATGCACTTGATAATGAGGTGAAAACACTCCGTAAGGCACACACATTGATGACCTGCGAGGATTGGGGTAAGCATCGTGCATCTCTCGATGAGGGGAAACCTTGTCCGCTTTGCGGGGCCACTGTACATCCTTACATAGCAGATGAGACACAATTTGATGAGGCGACATCGGAATTGTACACCTTACTCCAGAATAAAGAGGCGGCTCTCAAAAAACAACAAGACGATCAACGCGAATGGATTAGCCAGAAAGTGATAAATGATGCTGAGAGAGTAAGCATTGTCCATCAAATACAAGAGCTGCAGGCCAATATGGAAGAATATGAGAAAGAATGGCAAAGCTTGCTTAATTGGAATCCGCAGATGAAAAAAGACAAAGCGGCACTGGAGTCTGCCCTCCCTTCCTACAAACAGAAAAAGGAAGATGCAGATTCCATACTTTCTTTTTTCAACAAAGAGATGAAAGAGATTGGCCGCTTGACTAAAGAGAAAGACAAAGCGATGAAAAAGAAGGCGGACCATGTGGAGGAGGCTGCCAGCCTTTTGGCAAAAGCTCAGGAAATAGTCAATACTGCCAATACCAAGTTGGCTGAGGCCAAGGCTCTATACCCTACCCTGCTTCAGCAGCAAGAAGAGAAACTCCAAGCCCTGAATGAAGCTTCCAAAGCTTGGCAGCAGGCTGATGATGCCCTCAAAGATTTGCAGGCTGCCTATCAAAGCGAACTGGGAGGTGAAAGTCCAGACGTTGTTGAACAACGACTGAAGAAGGACAAGGAGAACGCCGATGCTGCTGTGAATCAGAAAAAAGAGGAAATAGCTAAGATGAATGCTTCTCTCGGAGAACTGAAAGGGGCTTTGCAAACCCAAAAAGTCCAACTTGAGAAGGATAAGCAGAGCTTTGCAGATAAGAAGGACGAACTTAGGGATTGGATTGCTCAATACAATGACCGAGAGGACAGAATTCAGGAGATCTCCCAAGAGGATGTGGAGGCCATGTTTCATGCTACAGAGGATTGGAATGCCATCCGACAGGAGAAGGATCGTCGCAATGACATTGTCGTCTCTTCCTTTGCTTTGTTGAAAAATGCAAAGGATGCACATGACAAACACCAAAATGTAAAACCTAAGAAAGAACGGGAAATACTGCTTGTGGAGTTGCAGGAGCTGCAGAACAACACGCACAACGATGAACTCTTGGCTGCGAAGGCAAGGCTGAGAAATCACGACGATGCCATTAAATTGTTGGGTGACAAGGTGGAAGAACTGAACAGGGTTACAAAAATGAGAGACGCTTGGGGTACTATCTCAGAAGCTATCGGAGGCGATGGGAAGACACTTCGCAAAATCGCACAATGCTACACGTTGAGTTTCCTTATCCAACATGCCAATGTGGAGATAAGAAAATTCAATAGCCGCTATGAGTTGAAACAAGTAAAAAACTCACTGGGTATCCGAGTCATCGACCATGACCGAGCTGACGATGTACGCGACACCACATCTTTATCGGGAGGGGAAACTTTTATTGTCAGTCTTGGACTTGCTTTGGGCCTCTCGTCTTTGTCTTCACGCAATATCTCATTTGAGAACCTTTTCATCGACGAAGGCTTCGGTACGCTTGACCCAGATACGCTGGCCACTGTCATAGATTCCTTAGCCATGCTTCAATCCTCGCAGGGCAAAAAGGTGGGGGTAATCAGTCATACCAATACGATGAGCGAGCGTATCACCACACAAATACGTATCATCAAGAATGGCAGTTCCGGTAGCAGCCACATAGAAATATATCCCTGATAATTGCCATTGTTATTGATAATCATATGATGTTCAACTCAGCAACTGGGTTACTTCAGCTGGGTTGAGAGCCCACTCATAAGTGTATGCCTCATCTGCCTCTTCGGGATTATCAACCTGAGTCAGTGCTTGTGCTTTTGCTTTCAAATCAAGTAGCTCGCCGATGGTGAGCTTTGACTCTATCCGGCGAATCAGAGCATTGATGGACTCGCCGTTGGCACCTCTCAGTGTCTGTGAGGTGAAAGGCATTTCCAGCCAAATGATTTCTCTCTTGGCCACATCCAGTACACCGAAAACCAAACCTTTGGAGAGATTGCCTTCACTGATGTGTACGATATGCTGCACACACGATGGGTCATAGGCCACCCCCTTTTCTTCTGAAATTTCCATCGGATAGGCCGAATTCATCCACCCCATCATGAGATTGGGAGTGATTGCCCCTACAGAGTATGCATTGCAAGTGAAGACCACATATTTGGCTTCTGCCTTTTCCAGGTCTGGAAGTGAGAGCTCGATATACTCGGCTGTACCCACCATCTCGGGGATGGATTGGATGTCACCAGAGTGTTTCGCACCCGTGCATGTCAAGTTATAGTAGGCGCATTCAGCAACCTTGTTATCTGGCAAGGTGATACGGGCACTCAGGTCCATGTCAAGGTGTTGGGCATGAAGTCCCTTGCCCCATTGGAGAAACAATCGGACAGCATCGCCCTCGACAGGAAAACGTGTGCCCATCAAGGCGCATGAGGCATCCTGTATGGTGGATGAGCGGTCGCCCACGCTCAAAGGGATGTTATAAAGGGATGGCTCGATATAGATGGTTTTGGCATCCGCTTTTTGTGCGACGAAGCGTTTGGCCATTGATGTCTTATAGATATCTTTGACGGCATCGGCCATTGCCTTGCGCTCAGCATTGTCATAGAGTGACAGCAATTTGTTGGGGCCAATTTGGCGAGTCATGCCAGTGATGGGACGTGCCAGACGTGTCTCCTGAGGGTCAAAGTACAACTCTGCCGCATTGACAAGAGACAGCAACAGGCGGGCAGGCAACTTTTCGGCTATCTTCTCAAATGCTGTCACCACCTTTTGCTTGCCAAAGCGGAGCATGGTTGCAAACAGGCAGCGTGCAAATATTCCAGGACGTTCCATCAGCAGTTTCAATGTCTTGTCGGCGTCGTTTTCTGAGCGGGCCTTGTCCAAGCTTCCCTGCCATGTGCAATAGTCTTGCTTGTAGAACACATCAAGGATTTCTGCCAGATGTGTGTATCCTTTTTTGCGTGAGTACTCACCCAGTCGGAGAGCACGTATCATACGCACCCACATGGCCCGTTTGGGGTTCATGTTTTCGGCCGCCTGACTTGCCGACATCGGAATGGCATTCAACCACTTGGCAACATTCCGACACTCCTTTCGGTCGTATTTCAGCATCAGTTTTTGTTTCATGCTCCCAGCTGCGTCTGCACTTTGATCGAGCGGACCCCACATGTGAGAATATAATTTGCGGGCATGAGCCACAAGTGTTTTTGGCTCGATGATTTGCACATGGCCGGTTTTCTCATACCATAGATAGCGCAGAACGTCTGTGGGAGTCTTCATCAGCTGCGATGCCGCATCACCCTTGCCTTGTTTTGTGAGCATCCTGACGACCAGTATGGCGGTCTCTTTCATGGTGATATTCGCATTCTCGGGCAGCGGGAATTCGCGGAGCAACAGCTCCAATGAATCCTTTTGTGTCGCGTCGAGCGGAGTGGTTGACGACAAGAGGGATGCAAAGACGTGTTGTAAGTCCTGGATGGTGAACAAACGTAGTTCTTTTAGTTTGCTGGCCTGTCCTTTGTAAACAAAGTTAGCTGTCTCAAAAGGTGTCCCGCAGAACGGACAGCCATTGTATCTCTCTATGGGAAAGGTGTTCTCTGGAATGAGGTGACCGCAAGGCAATGTGATGCCTCTGAATCCTGCTTCCTCACCGAAAATATTGGCAATCAAGGTAACGAGATGGTCGGCCATGGTTTCACCAGTGGGTGTGTCCCATCCTTTGACGAGCGAGGCCCAATTGAGGTTCACACCCATCACATCGTTGATACATTCGGTGATTTCTGCCAAGCGGTTGGATGAAACTGCGTTGAGTGCATGAAGCAATTCTTCACTGACGCAGAAACCATTCTCTTTGAGACGGGCAATGAAGGCTATCACAGGCTCTGTCACTTCAGAGCCCATGTCTATATCCTCTCTGTTGACATTGAGGAACATCGCGCGGTAGCGCAAGGCCACCCTGGTCAGATTGTTGTCGTTCATGATGTATGCCATTATTTAAGGAATAGGCTGACTGCGACAGGTTGGATGTCTGTCTTGTTTTACAGAGCATTGTCGCAGTCAGCCTTGACTTTTGGAAAAAGAGGTAATTGAGAAACTGATTCAAAAAATAGAGCCTAGGCCCTATTTGGTTAGGAGTAAGTCTCTCTTGGACCTCTGTGTGTCTTTTTCTGTGCTATCACAGCTTGTATAGAATGCAAAGATATATTTTTTTAGACACATTCGTGCCAAAAAAGTGCGAAAAATCACATTTTCACTAAAAAAGCTTTAGCAATTTGTCTTCATGTTACTTATTTCAGCAATTTCCTGCCGTTAACGATATAAATGCCCTTGGCGGTGGGCATTTCTTTCATGCGTATGCCCTGCAAGGTGTGGATTGTTTCGCTCTTGCCAGAAGGCTGGGTGAAGGTTTTTACAGAAGTTTCGGATGGCCTAGGGTATATTTCATTGATGCCTTCCAGTGCGTAAGTACCAAAAACCGTGAGATTTTTGCGGTCAACGATGGTCATGCTTCCTTTTATTCCATTCTGACTTCGATAGTTGGTGTCCCATGTCATCGGCACCATGCCACCCAACTCTTTGCACAGACGGTGCAGTTCACGATAATGGGCCTTGATGGAGGCATTGTGCTTCTCCTGACTTTCATTGGCTTGTCCCGAAAGGTCACGCCAATTGGCTCCAAATTCTCCGATGACCACAGGGTAACCTTTGTCTACGAAATTGGTTTTCATGAGCTGCAACTGGTTTTTCATATCGTCCTCCTCGCCCCATGTGGCATTGTGGGCAGAACCGCTGTGATGGTTGCCTTTTCCCCAGTAGTAAAACATTTTTCCCCACGATTCATCCTTCTCCATCCCCCAGAACTGCCATGGATTATAAAAATGCACCTCTACGGCCAGTTTGCCTTCTGTAGTATCTGTGGGCATCTTGCCTGCCATGAAATTGCATGTATGGTAGATGTTTGTTGATGGTCCTTGCACTACGAGCACACGTCGTGCATTATTTCCACCGGTGGCGCGCACGGCATCCACGAAAGCCTGGTTGTATTGGATAAGGTTGTTGGTGGCTGTTTGATCCTCTGCTGGCGGCTCATTCAAGCCTGCGAAGAGAAGATGCTCGTCGTAATCTTTGAACGTATTGGCTATCTGTGTCCAAAGAGCGACAAGGATTCCTTTATAACGTGCAATGACTTCCGGGTCGGAGTTCTTCATTTGGTCATCTATCCATCCACCGTCCCAATGGTCATTGAGCACCACATATAGCCCATCATTGATGCAGTAGTCCACCACCTCCTTCACTCTCTTCATCCAGTTCTCGTCGATGGTATAGGATGTGGCATCAGAGATATGTCCATAAGCCCATGCACAAGGTATACGGATGCTTTTGAATCCAAGGCTTTTCACATAATCGATGATTTTTTGTGTGGTTTTTGTGTCCTGCCATCCCGTTTCAGCGGCAAGACCTCCCTTGTTGTTCCATAGGGCACCTCCCGTCCAACTCGTAGTCGCCTCGAAGGTATTGCCTAAATTCCATCCGGGAGCCATGTCGTTGATAATCTCTGTGGCAGTACGCTCAAAACCACCTTGTGCCCTTGTGGCAATTCCTACAAACAGTAACCCCACTATGATAAGGCACGTTCTAATACACTTGTATTTCATATTCTAATTTCTCTTCAATATGGTATATTTCTCCAGTCTTTGTTGCAAATCCCCACAAAATTAAGCATAAAAAGCAGTCTTGGCAACATTTTTCTCATGTTTCTTCATCAAATTCATACATTTTTTCTTTGAAACAGGATGGTAAATCTGGTAAGGTGGTCGTTAGGGTCCGTCATCAGACTGAATGTGCAATGATGGGCTGTGAGAATGTCACGGATGAGCAGCAGTCCGAGACCTTGGCCTTGTGGCTTGGTGGAGAAGAAAGGTGTGAACAGGTGAGGTGCTACCTCAGGAGATATTCCTCGTCCGTTGTCGGTGATGATGAGTTGTGAAGGAGTGGAAGTGATGATGATGAGCCCCTCCTTCTCCCCCATGCTTTCAACTGCGTTTTTGACGATATTGATCAGTACTTGCTGAAAGAGAATGGTGTCGAGATGAACAGGGGCAGCCTCGTCGGTGAGTCGGAACACCAAACGTACATGGGCTGTCAAACATAGGTTTTCGAGGAAAGGACGGCAAGCCTCCACTTCCTCGCTCAAGTCACATAGTTGCAACTGGGGTTGTGGGATTTTCACCACATCAGCAAAACGGGTAACGAATTCGGAAAGGGCAGTGAGTCGTTCGCTGGCACCATCCACGTCCTCCAGTCTCAATTTTCCATTCTCCATCAAACTCACCATGCCAGCCACGCTGTTGTTCACCTCGTGGGCAATCATCCGTATGACTCGTTCGTATGCTGCTTTCTCTGCACGCCGAACCTCAGAAGTCAGAGACTCGATAAGGAAGAAGGGATGCTGGAAACCGCGATCGGGGAACGACAGGTGACTGATACGGAAAAGTTGCGGTTCACCGGGATTGCGCACGGTGGTCGTCTCACCAAGAGGCAAAGCGTGCAAGGCTTCCTCTATGCTGGGTGACAACATCTCATTGGCAGAAGGATTCATGGAGGTGATGTTGCCGTTGAGGTCGCATTGGATAACCCCCATCGGTGATGCCTCGATGAGGAGGTTGAGGAAGGTATATTGCTCTTCAAGCCTAAGGTGCTCGCTACGCAAGCGATTCAACAGGTCGTTGAAAGTACGGACGATGATGTCTGTCTCATGCTGACCCGATGATGCAAGACGTGTGGTCAAGTCGAGGTCGCGCACCAGTTCCATGCCTCCAATCAGTGTGTCATACGGGCGGATGGCCTTACGGTAAAAAAAGCCAATGTAGACGAGCAATGCCAAGACTAGGGCTTCTGTCGCATAGAACAGCGTGGGATGACTCCGGAAGGTGGCATAAAGGGTGACACCAGCCAACACTGTAACAAACAGGATGAGGACTAGGAAATAATGCTTCAGCTTCATCTATTCTATAGCGATTGCAAATTCTTCACTTTTTATTCTTCACTCTTCACTCTTCATTCTTCACTTTTACAGTCCGTGCTTCTCAATTTTGCGATAGAGGGCCCCACGGCTGATGCCTAGTTCCTTCGCCACGAGTGAGAGGTTGCCGTTGTGCTTGGCAATGCAAGCGGCGATTGCATTGCGCTCAAGAGATGAAAGAGAAATACCCTCCACACCTGCGCTGAAGTCGGAAACCAAAGTCCCTTCCCCTCTATTCATCACATCCGATGATGAGGTGGCGAGCATTTTGAAATCCTCCACATCCAACATGTTCTTTTCGGGATTTTTCATCAATAGTGCCCGTTCTACCATGTTTTTCAATTCACGGATATTCCCTGTAAAAGGAAGTGTCTGAAGGAAGGAAACGCCCTCTGGGGAAACCGTAGTAGGCAAGATGCCGTTGCTGGCACACGCCTCGCCCAGGAAATGCCGGACAAGAAGAGGAATGTCCTCCCGACGTTCTCTCAAAGGTGGCAAATGAAGGTTGATCAGATTGATGCGGTAGAAGAGGTCTTCTCGGAAAGTGCGTTCCTCGACCATCGCTCTCAAGTCTGCATTGGTGGCGCACACTACGCGGACATCGGCAGTGCGTGTTTGACTGTCTCCCAACACCTCGTAAGTGTGGTCTTGCAACACACGCAGCAACTTCACCTGACTGGCTAGCGAGAGTTCGCCAATCTCATCAAGGAAGATGGTACCTCCTTTGGCCAATTCGAAACGGCCGATGCGGTCGTCACTTGCGTCGGTGAAAGAACCCTTTTTGTGACCAAACATCTCGCTTTCGAACAAGGACGTGGATATGCCCCCAAGATTCACCTTCACGAAGGGTCCCGAAGCCCTGCGGCTCTGTTTGTGTATGGCTTCCGCTATCAGTTCCTTGCCTGTACCCGACTCACCTGTAATTAAGACTGGCGCATTGGTAGGTGCCACACGGGCGACGGTGTCGAGAACATTCAACA
>CAMZHP010000007.1 GCA_947306845.1 uncultured Prevotellaceae bacterium | reverse complement strand
AATACGACGGACATGTCATCGAGGAGACAGGACTGATCAAGATGGACTTCCTGGGACTCAAGACACTGTCCATCCTCAAGGAGGCGGTGGAGAATGTCAGGCTCTCCACAGGCCACAAAATCGACATCGACAATATCCCCATCGACGACCCGCTCACCTACAAGCTCTACTGTGACGGACGCACCATCGGCACCTTCCAGTTTGAGTCGGCTGGCATGCAGAAATACCTCAGGGAACTGCAACCATCGGTCTTTGAGGACCTCATCGCTATGAACGCCCTCTATCGTCCGGGTCCTATGGACTATATCCCAGAGTTCATCGCCAGGAAGAAAGACCCCTCGCGCATTACCTACGATATCCCATGCATGGAGAAATACCTCAAGGACACCTATGGCATCACAGTCTATCAGGAGCAGGTGATGCTCCTCTCCAGACAGTTGGCCAACTTCACCCGAGGACAGTCCGACACGCTCCGCAAGGCCATGGGAAAGAAACTCATCGACAAGATGCAGGAACTCGAAGGCCTGTTCTATGAGGGTGGAAAGAAAAACGGCTATGATACTGCGGTGCTGAAGAAAATATGGGAGGACTGGAAGAAATTCGCCTCCTATGCCTTCAACAAGAGCCATGCTACCTGCTACTCTTGGGTGGCCTACCAGACGGCCTATCTCAAGGCACACTATCCTGCTGAATACATGGCGGCCGTCATGAGTCGCAACCTGGACAACATCACCGAGATCACCAAACTCATGGACGAGTGCAAGGCGATGGGCATCCAGACCCTCGGACCCGATGTGAACGAGAGCCGCCATAAGTTCAGTGTCAACAAAGAAGGAGCCATCCGTTTCGGACTGGCTGCCATCAAGGGCATGGGCGGTTCGGCGGCAGAGGCCATCATCTCGGAGCGGGATGCCAACGGTCCCTACAAGGATGTGTACGATGTGGTCAAGCGGGTCAACCTCTCATCGGCCAACCGCAAATGCTTTGAGAGTCTGGTGCTCAGCGGGGGATTCGACAGCTTCGGCGTGGCGCGGGAGCGCTACCTCGCTCCGAATGCCAAGGGAGATGTCTTCCTCGACACGCTCGTGCGTTTCGGACAGCTTTACCAGGCAGAGCAGCAACAGGCTCAGATGTCGCTCTTTGGTGCCGAGGAGGTGGAAATCGCCACTCCCCCCATCCCGGAGAGTGAACCGTGGAGCAATATCGAACGGCTCAACCGTGAGCGCGACTTGGTGGGCATCTATCTCTCCGCACACCCGCTGGATGAGTTCAGGATGATTCTCAACCATCTGTGCAACACCCATTGCCCAGAATTGGCAGAGAAGGAGGCCCTGCTCAAGAAGGAGACCATCACCTTCGGAGGGGTGGTGACAGGCGTGAAGGCGAAATTCAGCCGAAATGGCACACCATGCGGTTTTGTCACCATCGAGGACTTCGTCGGGTCGGGCGAACTGGCGCTTTTCGGTGAGGAATGGGCAAAATGGAGGGGCATGTTCAATGAGGCTTCCACCATCTATGTGACAGCCAAGGCGGTGCAGCGCTTCCGCGACTCCACCATCTATGATATCCGCATCAGCGACATCCAGTTCCTGCAAACGGTCAAGGAAAAGGCCATCGACCGGCTTACGGTGGTGATGAACGGCGACCTCATCGACTCGGCGTCGGTGAGCGACTTCGTGGCAGCCATCGATGAGAACCCCGGCAAGACTTCACTCTACATCCAGATACAGGATGTCAATGGCAAACTGCAGCTCCGCAGCCGAGCCAAGACGGTAGAGGTGAACTCAAGGCTCATCCAGTTCATCGAAGAGACCGAGGGGATGAATTATTTTATTAATTGATACCCCTCCCCGGCTCCCTAACACCCCTCCCCGGCCCTCCCCAAAGGGGAGGGAGGGAAAGAATGGCGGAGCATGACATCAACTTGGAATCATCTCTGTAGATTGGCACGATGTTTGCTCATGATATCCTTAGATATTTATTCACTAAACAATATAGAAATAATGGAAGTTACAATCACAAATGAGAATTTCAATCAGTATCTCAATGGCGACCTGCCATTCGTAGTTGACCTCTGGGCCACCTGGTGCGGACCATGCCGTGCCATCGCGCCCATCATCGCCCAACTGGCAGAGCAGTATGACGGGAAAGTCGTCGTGGGCAAGTGCGACGTGGAGGAGAATGATGACATCGCCATCGAATATCGGGTGAGCAGCATCCCCACCATCCTCTTCTTCAAGGGTGGAAAACTTGTCGACCGCCTCGTGGGGGCTGTCCCCAAGGCCAAGCTGGAAGAGAAATTCGAGGCATTGCTGTAAGCACCAGCACTTTTGAATTCACTATAAAAAGGTCCTTGCAGGGCCTTTTTTTGTTTCATAAACAAGTATGGCGGAAAAACAGGCGGATTGTTGCATGTTTGGATTCAATTTCATATCTTTGCAACAATACTAATCTAAACAATACCAAAGATGAAACGTAACTTGCTGTTATTATGCTTGTTCTTGTCGTGTCACCTTTTTCTGTCTGCCCAATCGGTGCATGTGTTGAAGCGTGGTGAGACGTTGGAAAGTGTCGCTCAAAAATATGGAATTACTGCAGATGAGATTAAAAATGCCAATCCCCAACTCGTGAGAGTGTACGCAGGAATGAAACTGAACATACCTAAGCCCACTTCTCAGCAGGTGGAGCAGACGGCCATTCCAGATAACAGCACCATTATTAATAACAGTGCCAACTTCATTCCTAATGGTCAGCCATTGGCACAGTTGTCTAACAATGCCAATGAAGAAATGACAGATGCTCCCAACTTTGATACCAGTCAGACCAAAAAGGAAAGCAAGAAAATTTCCAAAAAAAAGAATAAGAAAGAATTGACGGAAGCGGAACTTCTGGCCAAGGCTGAGAAAAAGCAACGCAGAAAGGAGAGATGGGGAAAGATAGCGAACTTCTTGGGGAAGGCAGGCACTGTGTTGGCCACCGCAGGTGTCGCTGCTCTGACTTACGGGACCACAGAGACCAGCCAGACAGGTGTTTTGGGAACATTGGAAAAGGTCAACAATGCTTTGGACAATGCTGGTAGATCGCTGGCGACTGGTGGCGTCCAAGGATTCATGGAAGGAATTCAAAGAGCCACAGGAGGAGTATATAATCAGTCTGCTATGCCTGATGGTTATACGTCTGGTGGCTATATGTCGGAGGGTGTAAGTGGTGACATGATACCTATTGATGATGTGATCAATCAGTTGACGAGTGAATACAATCAAATGAAAAGTCAGGTAGATGCCTACGACAATGACAACCAGCGCAGGGCATCCAGGGCAAAAACGGTTTATACCAATATTGGTGGAAAACCCGTTAAAAGGAGCATCGTTGAGCCAAGCAAGAGAAATAAAAATATGAGTTCTGACAATATGGTGGTCGATCAAGTGAGCAAAAACGCTACGCTTTCGACAATGGCATTGTGGAAAAAGAAGATAGACCATTTCCAGAGATTGAAAAACCAAGGCGTGAAATATGTCTCTGATGAAGAGAGGAGGGGCGTATCAAAAGCCTATAGTGATGCTAGTGATAAGGCCCGGGAGAGACACAAGCAAACAGTCAATGAAAGGCACAAGTCCAATTACAAAAAATACTATAGCAATTATGAGGACAAATTGCAACGTATGTATTATGGTACGGGTGATTATTCCATACAGGATGTGCGGGATACTCAGAGGTTGATGAAGGACGTGCGAGGCAAAAATTCCGATATCAGTACATCCAAATGGGAATCTTGGGATGGCATCCGTGGCTCCATGTGATTTTTTCTACACTCCTAATCTCCAAAAAACACATCCTGGCGAAACAATCAATTGGGGCGGATTGCAAATCCGCCCCAATTGATTGTATTCTGAGAAACCCTTGATCACACGCTGCCTCCCCTTTGGGGAGGGGCGGGGAGGGGGTTTACTTGACGATAATTTTCTTTCCTCTTCTCACATAGATACCTGATGGCAGGCCCTCGGTGGAAGTGGCGTCCTTGCGAACGAGACGGCCGCTCAGGTCGTAGATGTCATTGGACTCACGCTGTGTGTAGCGGAGCGGGACGATGCCGTCGGACACAGACTTGACGAACAGCAGTCCCTCGGCAAGACGGTCGGTGTCCCATTCGATGCCCTCGGGCAACTCCAAGACGGGCGTGCCAGCCAATTTGTTGGCCTGCCACAGGCGGATGGAGTCACCAGCCTGCAACGTGTGGTTGGCGGCGAGCTTCACACGGAGCGTGCCGTTCATGGTCAGCGTGCCGATGTTGACAATCGAGGTGCCGCCGTTGTTCGATGGTGTGGCGCACTGGCGAACGGTAATCTGCAGAACACTGCCGTTGGCGAAAGTCACGTCCTTGCCACCGAAATAGAGGATGCCGATATAGGAGGCGTCGGTATTGCCTGGGCGCACGGTGCCGTTTACGGTGATGCTTGAGTTGGTCAAGGCCTTGGCCTCAGTGTTGGTGCCGGAAAGCAGTCCATTGACACCCACGACGAGACGGCCCTTGCCCAGCAGACCTGATTTCACCAGCAGCTCACCCTCGTTGATGGAGAAAGAGCCCGTGTTGTCGCTCGATCCGCCGTAAGTCAGGATGCCTTGGCCCACCTTTGCGAAGTTGGCATTGGAGGTTACCTTGCCGTTCCATGTCCAGTTGGTGTCGTCACCCGCCTGCCAGGTGTTGATGGCCGAGTTGCCGCTCTGACTGAAGGAGCAGGTGCCGCCCAGACTGCCAGTACCGGTCAGACGGCCGATACGGAAGGTCTTGCCGCTGTTCTGCACGAGGATGCCTGTTCCGATGTTGAGGGTGCCCTTCGGAATGCCGTAGCTATTGTCAAAGGTGAAGGGAGAGTCGTTGTTGTAGGTCTTGCAGGTGATGATGCCCTCAAAATCCGACCAGTTGCCGGTAATCTGCGTGCGGGTGGCCTTGCCGTTGGTGAGCACCACGATGGGGCAGTAGACGGTCAGAGAGCCTTTTCCTGTCACCTTGTTCTTGAATGTGCCCCGGTCAATCAGATTCCATGTGCCGCGTTTGCCTTCCGGCACATAGATGTTGTAGCTCGTGCTGGTGTTCTCAGAGAGGACACCGCCTTGGAACTCTACTGTCTGGGCAGGTACGTTGCAGTTGATGCACTGCACGGTGCCCGCTGCTATAATGAGGCGGTTGAGAGACGAGTTGGCCACGTTGAGCTTCATCCATCCCGATCCTTTTTTGGTCAGTACCGTACCGCTGATGGCACGGTCTACGATGTAGTCTGCCAGATTATTGACCACTCCGCCATCTGCACCTTCCATATACATGGCAGAACCGTTGGTGACGGCTGTCGTGGTGCGCAGTTCAGCGCCATTCTCCATCACAAACTTATTGGCGATGGCACTGGCAGCGCCAAGGTTGCCTTTGGGCTGATTGGTGTTGGCCAGTGAGGTGACGATTACCGAACCGCCGGAGATGCGGGTACCACCGGTGTAAGTGTTGTCGGTGGAGATGGTGAGTGAACTGTTGCCGCGCTTCACCAGGGTAGTATTGCCCGTGAGAGAGCCGGTTCCTTTGAAGGTGTAGGCTTTGCTGCTGTTATCGACGATGATGCTGTCGGCTTCGATGTCGTTGCTGAGGGTGATGCTGGTGTTGATGGCATCATCGTTGAGGATGACCTTGTCGCCCGACACGAAGACGTCCTGCTTGCCCTGGTTGAGGAAGTTGGCGGTCTCACCGATGTTCCACTCATCGCTCTCCGTTCCTGCCCAGAGAATCTCTGTGTTTCCTCTCAGGACGGACACTTCCAGGTAGAGGTGACCATCCTTTTGTACGAGGGCACATTTCTTGGAGGTGTTGAGTCCTTCGATGCGGATGTCGGAAATATTGCCCGTGACAGACTCCACCTGTCCGAGGTCGTATTTGCCCTCAGTGAGGTCATCGCCGTGGTTGACAAACTCAAAGACGGGAGTCATAAACTCAGGACCGTATTTCCAATCCTTGGTCTCGATGGTGAGTAGGCGTGCTGCAATCTGGTCGGCAGTGAGGTCGGGATAGATGTCGAACACCACGCGCGAGCCGAAGCCCATCTGCAGAGAGTCGGTGGTGATGGTGCCACGGTTGTCGGCACGTCCGGGACGCAGTTTGGCATCGTATTCCATCTTGATGCTGCGGAACTTTCCTCCGTCGGAGTTGAGCTCGGCGAAGCGGTTGAGCCATACGGAGGTGTTGAGCATCGTGCCATCGAAATTGACGGTACCCGCCCAGATGTCGGTGTTGCCAGTGTGGGTTTCATCCACCTTGGGCAGGCTGAGGATGCCGTCGCCTTGTTTCACAAGACGGGTGGCGCCACTGAAGGCTCCGCCTTCCACCTGACAGGTGTAGTATTCATAGTTGATTTTCGCATTGCCATTGAGCACGGTGCTGTTCGTTCCCTGCACCCATGAGGGTACATTGAACGTGGCGACCCATGGCGAGGCACCATTGGCTACATTGACCGTGGTGTTGTTGGTCTCGCAGACGATGACATGCTGGTCGTTGTGAGCGGTGCTGATGGTACCTCCGTTGTTTACCTCTACGCGGTTGGTCATCGTCAGTGGGGGAGGAGCGACGGTGATGTTCTCCAGTTCACCGAGGAAGTAGCTGGCATGGGGAGGCTGGTTGTAGCCCATTGACTCCCACACCATGCCCTGTCGGTACTGGTGGTCGTGCCACAGTGTGTAGTTGCGCCAGGGGGTCTCGATGTTGGTGGTATAGACACGGATATAGTTGTTGTCACTTGTGCGCACGATGATTTCCTCGCGCCAGTCGCCCAGGATATCTCCAGTGGCAGAAGGGGTGTTTTTGGTCCAGTTGCAGTTGGCGGTGCCGTCTGCTGTAAAGACGGTGCTGCCGTCGGCCTTGAACACACGGCTGGCACCCTCACGTGAGGAGGCTCCGTCGAGGGCTTCCTCCAGCAAGTCGCCGTCCCAGTAGATGCGGAAGTTCATGGCGAATCCGTTGGGAGCACCCGAGATGACTTTGTCGGCGACAGTGGAGATGACACCCGACTGAGAGGAGTGGCCGATACAGCCAGGATAGTCGTTGGAGAAATTGCCGCAGATGGCACGTCCGTCATCACTGGTGGATTGCAGGCGGTAGTAGATCTTCGAGGTGGTGGCGTTGCGGTAGTTCATGGCAGGATGGTCCTCATTGCAGGTGAAGATTTCCTGTCCGTGGCGGTAGGGATCGAAGTCGCTGCAGTGCTGTGCGTCGCCGTGACCCAGACCGGTGGTGGAGAGACCCTTTCCGTTGTCGTCGATGACCATCGAACCGAATACGATCTCATCGCGGCCGTCCCAGTCGACATCGGCGATGCCGAAGTTGTGGAAGCCCTGACCGAAATAGGGTCCTGAGTCGCCACTCTTCCACTCCCAATAGAGGCTCAGCTGATGCGTGGCGGGGTCAACATAGAAGGCTTTCATGTGGTGCTTGGTGTAGCAGCCTCGGCCGAGGAAAATGAAGGGATGGCGGCCGTCGAGGAACGGTGCGCCGAAATAATGCTTGGTGGAACGGTGACCATAACCGTCGCCCCAGTCATTGGCATTGCCGCGGGGAAGGGGGTAGGCTATCCACAGTGCGCCATTGGCACCGATGGGATATGGCTTGCCGGTCTTGCCGTCAAGGTAGAGCAGGTATTCGGCGCCGCTGTTGGTATAGGTCATGTTGGCGGTCTGAAGCACGGTGTTGCGTGTGCTCACATTCATGTTGCCGATTTTTGTTTCCGTACCGTCGGCATGGTGGATGATCATGTTGTCGGCACCGCGAAGCAGCACCTCAGCACAGCCGTCGCCATCCCAGTCGTAGCCAACGGCGTCGTATTGTTCATCGGGACCGCTCACCATGTTGGGACCGAGGTCGATATACCACAGGCGGTCGCCCTTGAGGTTGTAGCACTCAATGTGGTTGAAAGCACTGTCGTTGGCCACTGAACTGCCGTCGGGACCGTAGTTGCGCTTGACCAGGAACTCCGACACGCCATCGCCGTCAACGTCGGCCAGGGCGATGTCGTTGATGTTGTAGTCCTTGGTGATGTTGGTGCCACGCCGTGAGTAAATGGGCTTGACACCAAATTGGATGTACTGGCTTGACTGGCGCAGAACCTCCGCACTCTTCTCTTGTTCCACACCGCGCACCACAGCTGCCACCTGATAGCGACTGCCGGCAGTGCCCTGAGGGTCAGTGTAGTTGGATACGTTCAGGGGCTTGGCATTCACTTTTGTCCCATTGCGATAGAGGTTGTACTGTGTGTCGTAGTACTCCTCACCGAAGATGCGCCAGCTCACAAACGAGCCAGAACCGGAGGGTAAGGCGACAAGACCGCGGTCGAGTTTGTCGGTCGTGCGCTGAGCCTGTGCCGTGAAGACACACAGCATCAGCATCAAGCCTAAAAGATGTAGTCTTTTTTTCATTTGCCGTGATTGATGATTTTTTAGGTGCTATTCAGATTTTCTGCACAAAATTACGCGTTTTTTCACAAACATCCCTTGCATTTTTGACCTATTTCAATAAATTATTGCTACCTTTGCTTCGTTCTGTCGGATTTGCTCTCCGATGGCCATCAATGGGGATTTTCCCCATCCTCAGCCATGTCTAAACAATAACCTCAATTCCTATGACCTCCAAGTTGAAAACCACCCTGCTTCTATTTGTTCTTCTGTGCTTTTCTCCCCTTGTTAAGGCTCAGTCTGTAGCCGATTTCAATGTCGTGCCCCGACCTGCCAGTTTCATGTGCCAAAAAGACAAATATTTTGCTCTAGCCTCGCTTTCCGCCATCCGTTATGAGGATGGTGATGACATGCGGCGCAACGCGGAGTTCCTCGCCAGCTATCTCAAAGCGATGGCGGAGATGGCCGTGCCAGTATATGGCATGTCAGACAAGTCTGGCTCAAAGACAAAGGGCAACTCCATCCTGCTCAAACTCGATAAGAAAATCACCAATCCTGAAGCCTATCGCATCACAGTAAAGGAGAAAACCCTGACTATCGAGGGTGGCGCTCCCCAAGGCGTGTTTTATGGCATTCAGACCCTGCGGAAGGCTCTGCCGACAGATAAAAAGGCTGATGTTCTCGTTCCGGTGTCAGTCGTCAACGATGAACCACGATTCTCCTATAGGGGTATGCATCTTGATGTGAGCCGCCATTTCTTCGACGTGGATTTCGTCAAGACCTATATCGACATGCTCGCGCTGCATCACATCAACACATTCCACTTCCACCTCACCGACGATCAGGGATGGCGGGTGGAGATCAAACGCTATCCCAAACTCACTGAGGTGGGGGCATGGCGGCAGCGCACCGTCATTGGCCGCAACACGGGAATCTATGAGTGGAAACGCTATGGCGGTTTTTACACACAGGAGCAACTGCGCGACATCGTGCGCTATGCCAAGGAGCGCTACATCACCATTATCCCAGAGATAGACATGCCTGGACACATGGAAGCGGTACTTGCCTCCTATCCCGATCTGGGTTGCACAGGCGGTCCTTATGAGGTGGAGCCCAATTGGGGCGTGTTCGATGACATCCTTTGTGCAGGGCGTGAGGAGACGTTCCGCTTTGTCGAGGGCGTATTGGACGAGCTGATGGACATCTTCCCGTCGGAGTATATCCACATCGGTGGCGACGAGGCTCCCCGCACGCGATGGAAGGTGTGTCCCCGCTGTCAGCAGCGCATCAAGGATGAGCATCTCACCGCCAAGGGAAAACACTCGGCGGAGGACGTTCTGCAGGGCTATTTCATGAAACGGGTGGAGAAATATCTTAACAGCCATGGCAAGAAAGCCATCGGATGGGACGAACTGCTCGACTGCGATGTGAATCCCAGCACCACCATCATGAGTTGGAGAGGAGTGGAAGGCGGCATTGCTGCATCAGCCTTGGGTCACGATGTCATCATGGTGCCTACCGCATGGTTCTACTTTGACTATTACCAGACTCCAGAGAATGACTATTGGAACAAACCGCTGCTCATCGGTGGCTTCGTGCCGTTGGAGAAAGTATATTCCTTCGACCCGCTGCCTGATTCGCTCTCTGCTGAGGCCAAAAAGCACATCATCGGCCTGCAGGCCAATCTGTGGACGGAATATACCTACGCCGACGAGATGGCGCAGTATCAGGTGCTGCCACGCATGGGTGCGCTCGCCGAACTGCAATGGATACAGCCCATACACAAGGACTATGATGCTTATTTCCAGCGCCAGAAGCGCCTCTGCAGCCTTTACGAAGCTCTAGGCTGGAAATACTGCAAGTATGCTTTTGAGAAGAAGAGGTAAGAGGTGAAAAAAGAGGTGAGAGGTGAGAGGTAAGGGGTGAGAGGTATGCTGCGATGTCATCGTTAGGTGTGCTGCGATGTCATCGCAGCTCATCTTTTCCAAAAACCCCGAAAGCATAGCCATGCTCCCTCAGCCACTGGAGGGATGCGGGCAGGGCGGTGTGTAGCTTGTCGATGCTCTTGAGCGAATCGTGGAAGGTGATGATGCTGCCGTTGCGGGCGTAGCGGCGCACATTCTCTACCACATCCTCTGCGGTGAGGCGGTTGGAGTAGTCGCGGGTCACCAAATCCCACATCACGATATCGTATTTTTTTCTCAGACAATGGTATTCGGCATGCGTCATGATGCCGTGGGGTGGACGGAAAAGGCGGGCGCCAATCAGTTCATTGGCTTTCTCAGTGTTCTCAAGATAAGTGTGGGTGAGGTGTTTCAGCCCGCCCAGATGGTTGAAGGTGTGGTTGCCCACCTGATGGCCCTCTTCCACCACTTGGCGGAAGAGGTGGGGGTATTTCCTCACGTTGTCGCCCACCATGAAAAACGTTGCGTGCGCGTCATACGCACGCAACGTTTCCAATATAAAAGGAGTGGCCTCGGGTATCGGTCCATCATCGAAAGTGAGGTAGACGGTATGTTCCTTCTTGTTCATTCGCCACAAGGCGTGAGGGAACATCCACCGAAGCCAGAAAGAAGGTTGCTCCAGTATCATCAGTTCACAGACATCATCTTGGTTTGATAGGCGCTGTAGAGGCTGTTCAGACGGTTGGCATGGTCGTCACTCCACTTGCGGTCCACCTGGTCCATCTCCTGCATGATGCCCTGCATGATGTAGATGTGCATTTCGCAGTCGCGTTTTGAAGAGGCCAGATAGCTGGGTGAGCAGGAGATATACCACTGGAGATACTGCTCCGACTGCTTCCACAGCTTGTCGGCGATTTCGGTGGCATGCTTCTTGTCGCCTATCTTGCCCCAGGCGGTCAGCAGGTCGAGACCGCCGCTCATGTAGTCGAGTGGCACGTTATAGTCGGGAATCTCCTTCTCGCATTTCTCCAGCACCTTCTTCACCTTGTCGGTCTTGCCTTCGTTGATGAGAGCCAGGGCAAGTTGGCCGAAGAGGCGACGGTGGGTGGCACACATGCGCATGATGGTCTGGTCAAGATACAGGCCGGGTTTGTCGAGACCGCCATACTTGAACTTGTTCATCATACAGTCGTAGGTCTTGTCGGCGTCGAAGCGTGCCTCGGAGTCACCTTTCGTGGTGAACGGCGTGATGCGGTTGACGAGTCCCTCCTGCACGAAGTTGTCACCTAAGTTCATGTAGTTCTCCTCACCCACGGTGATGGCTACGTAGATGGGTCTTGTCCAGTTGGCCTGCGAAATCATCTCCAGCATCATCAGGTCGTTCTTCGCCAGACTGCGACGGCCGGAGAGCGAGATGACCATTTGGTCGGGAATCTCTTCGTAGGCGAGCTTCATGCCGCTCTTTCTGACAGCGTCCTTGTCGATGGTCATCAGGAGCGTGTCAGTGGGCACAACATGGGCATTTTCCTCCATCCCTACGTATTGCAGCAGGGTGTTCTTGATTTGTGACTGCTCGGGTGTCAGAGCCCCACGCACCCAGAATTTGAGCACATTGCTCAGCTCATAGGGATTGTCGCCGAGAGCGGCCTTGGCCTCTTCGGGGTATTTCTCATACAGCTCCTCGATGGCGGCCTTGATTTCAGGACGCACGGAGATGACATCATTGGTGCCGGAGCAGTAGTCGATACGGGGCCAGGTGATGGGCACTGATGGTGAGTCGTAGGCAGGACGGAGCATCTGGTCGATATACCAGTCGGTCTGCAGATAGCTCAGGTTGCACACGCGCACGTCGGTGCGGTTGCCCTCTGTCTCTTGGTTGTACCAGAGCGGGAAGGTGTCATTGTCGCCGTTGGTGTAGATGATGGGATAACCTTTCTCCTGCAATGAGTTGAGGTAGTTGAGACCGAAGTCACGGCAGGTGTAACGGCCGCTGCGGTCATGGTCGTCCCAGGTCTGCGACACCATCTGCAGGGGCACACACAGGCAGGCAAGGCTTGCCACGGCTGCCACGGCAGTCTGCTTGAGGCCGAGCTTGCGCAACCAGTCGATGATGGCGGTCACACCCAGTCCGCACCAGATGGCGAAGGCATAGAATGATCCGGCATAGGCGTAGTCGCGCTCACGTGGCTGGTTGGGGGTCTGGTTGAGGTAAACCACGATGGCGAGACCGGTCATGAAGAAGAGGAAGAAAACCACCCAGAATTGTCTGATGCCGCGCTCGCCGCGCATGGCTTGCCAGAAGAGTCCGAGCAGTCCGAGCAACAGTGGCAGGCAGTAGAACACGTTGTGACCCTTGTTTTCCTTGAGTACGTCGGGCAGTTTGCTTTGATCACCGAGTCCCAGCACATGGTTGTCGAAGAAGGGGATGCCGGTGAGCCAGTTGCCGTGCTCTTTCTCTCCAGAGCTTTGGATGTCGTTCTGGCGACCTGCGAAGTTCCACATGAAATAGCGCCAGTACATGAAGTTGCACTGATAGGCGAAGAAGAACTTGAGGTTGTCGAGCATCGTGGGCATTTTGATGTCAGGGCCTCCGTAGGCAGATGGTACCATGTGCCCTTTCACATCGATGATGCTCTCGTAGAGGGAGGAATGTGCCGAGGAATACATGCGTGGGAACACCATGTTCTGCACATATTGCGGGTTCTGCTTCCAGTCAACGATGAAGTAGCGGTCGGGCTCGTCCTTGCTGGCTTTCTCGCGCCGCTGGTAAATGGGCGACTGCTTGGTCATCTTCACATATCCGTCGTCACCGGCGGCATATTCCGAGTTGTAGGCCTGTCCGTAAAGCAGCGGACGATAGCCATACTGGTCGCGGCTGAGGTAGTTGCCCAAGGTGAAGATGTCCTCGGGGGAGTTCTGGTCCATCGGGGGGTTGGCGGCAGAGCGAATCACAATCACTGCATAGGTGGAGTAGCCGATCATCATCATCAGCATGCAGAGCAGCGTGGTGTTCTTCACACGTGAGGAGATGAGCAGCTGACCTTTACGCTTGATGCGCAGCACAGCCCACAAGGCGATGAGCACGATGGCACCGATAACGGCGGCCTGAATGCCATAGCCGTAGAAGGGGATGCCCAGCATGGCGATGGCGGTGAGGAAAGCGATGTTCTGACGTGTCTGGCTGTGGTCGTTGTAGGTCTCATAGATGGCCCAGATGACGGCTGCCACCAACAGGAAGATGTAGATGATGACGCCGGTGTTGAACTTGCAGCCCAGCACATTGACGAACAGCAACTCAAACCATCCGCCTACAGTGATGATGCCGGGCACCACACCGTAGAGCACGGCGGCCACAATGACGAATGACAGCAGCAGCACGAGGAGTGACCCCGTGAGGTTGGCATTCTCGCTCTTGCGGTAGTAGAATACGAGCACGATGGCGGGGATGCACAGCAGGTTGAGCAGGTGCACGCCGATAGACAGGCCGGTCATGTAGGCGATGAGTACGAGCCAGCGGTCGCTGTGGGGCTGGTCGGCCTGGTCTTCCCATTTCAGAATCAGCCAGAATACCACTGCGGTGAAGGCTGAGGAGTAGGCATAGACCTCTCCCTCGACAGCACTGAACCAGAAGGTGTCGCTGAAGGCATAGATGAGCGCGCCCACCATGCCTGCTGCCTCAATGGCAATCAGCTTGCCGGTGGTCAGTTCGCTCCAGTCTTTGAGAATCAGCTTACGGGCCAGGTGAGTAATCGACCAGAACAGGAACAGGATACATACCGCACTCAGTAGCGCGTTCATGATGTTCACCATAAAGGCCACCTGGGTAGGGTCGCTGGCAAACTGCGAGAACAGGTTGGCTGTGAGCATGAAGAATGGTGCCCCTGGCGGGTGACCGATTTCGAGTTTATAGCCTGTGGTGATGAACTCCGGACAGTCCCAGAAACTGGCTGTCGGCTCTACGGTGAGACAATAGGCGACGGCGGCGATGAGAAATGCCAGCCAACCGAGCGCATTGTCCACGATTCTGAACTTCTTCATATGTTTTTTCTAAAAATGCAATTTGGGGACAAAGTTACTGATAAACGAGAGAAAAGCCAAATTTATTTGTGCTTTTCCGAGCGAAAGTACAAAATGAGAACTATTTTTCCTTGAGAGCATTCTTCACCCTCCCCTTTGGGGAGGGCAGGGTAGAGGTTCTTCACCCTCCCCTCAAGGGTAGGGTCGGGGAGGGGTATTAGAAGATTTTCATAGATGTGTATGCGATGAAGGCATAGCGCACGATTTTTCCCAGAAACACGCTGAGACTGCTGACCCAGGGATTGGCCCGCATCAGTCCGAGAAGGATGCAAATGGCTGTCCCGATGATGGGCAGGAAGGCGAAAAATCCCATCCATGCCCCGCGTCCACCCACAAAACGGCGGGCCTGGTCGAGTTTTTCCTTTTTTACATGCAGGTAGCGCTCTATCCACTCCATTTTGCCCAGATGTCCCACCCAGTAATTGAACATGCTGCCTGCCCAGTTGCCGATAGTTGCGTAGATGAGCAGGGGAATGGGTTCCAGACCGGCGGCGATGAGTCCCATCATCACCGCCTCGCTGCTGAAGGGCAGGAAACTGCCGGCTATAACGGCAGAAATGAACATGCCTGTGTAACCATAGCTGACAAGAAAGTCAAGGAGGGCTTCCATACGTTGAGTGTAATGATGACGAGTGTTATGATGATGATGAGATGATAGCTGATGTTGGTGAGCCAAGTGTGGGTCAGCGTGAGATAGTGGGCGATGAGCGGACTGGTGTTGACAATCAGTATGCTCAGCCACAGCTTATGGTGCTGGGGTTGCAAGGCGATGGCTGCCATGGTGAGCAGAGCAGTGATGATGAAGATCTCATGGAGAAGGCGGGTGCGAATCTTGTCCTGGTAGCCACTGCTGAGGTAATGGCAGATGCCGATGAGGGCGAGCAGGGCTGTCCATCCGATGGCCAGCCATTCGCGGGAACCCAGCATCGACCAGTCGCCAAGTGGGGCAAAAGTCCACAACTGACTGAAATGCTGGAGAATAATGTCCTGTCCGTGGAAATAGAGTATGAATGGACCACCCAACCAATAAGGGGTAATGATGCCGAGCAGTGAGGCACAGAAGGTGCGGGCCGTGAGAGCACGAAGGCAAGTGCCCATGAGTATCCAGAACACGGGCACATACCACAGTACTGGGATGAACACCATGCTGGCCAGACCGACGCAGAAAAAGCCATAGAACACCCATCCTGGTGATTCGTCGTGCTGGCGGCAGTGGAAGAGCATGTACCACAGAGCTATCATGCAGAGCTGCATGATACTGCATTCGATATCGGGGAAGAGATAGATGGCCACGGCGACCAGCAGGAGATACATGGAAGGTGTCGCTTGGCTGATGACGCGGAGCAACTGATTGTTGCTGTTCAGTTCGTTCATCAGGATGACCGAGACGACAAGGCATGCAGTCTGCACCCACCAACCGCCGTCCACCACGCCAGCCAGATAAAGTGCTGCTGCGACGACCACAGCGGAGAAGGGGAGCAGCATTTTGCTCTCCATCACCGTGTTCTGGAATCTCTTGTATGCCATCAGTCGATTTATAAGTCTCTCCCGATGTCGCTGCGGAAATATTTATCCTTAAAAACTATCTTCTGGGCTTCCTCAAAGCTTTTGCGGAGCGCTTCCTCCTTGTCGTGGCCATAGCTGCTGACGGCGATGACGCGGCCGCCGGCTGTCACCACGCGCCCCTCGGCGTCGAGGGCCGTGCCGCTGTGGAAGACGATCGATCCTTCCACATCGCTGATGCCGGTGATGGGGTAGCCTTTCTTGTAGGCTTGTGGATAACCGCCGCTGACGAGCATCACACAGACGGCAGAACGCTCGTCGAACTCCACCTTCCGGCGGTCAAGGTCGCCGGCAGCCACACCTTCAAAGAGATCGACAATGTCGCTTTTCAGGCGGAGCATCACACTCTCTGTCTCTGGGTCGCCCATACGGCAGTTGTATTCGATGACCATTGGGTCGCCACCGACGTTGATGAGACCAAAGAAGATGAATCCCTTATAGTCGATGCCCTCCTCGGCGAGACCTTCCACGGTGGGACGCACGATGCGGTCCTCCACCTTCTTCATCCACTCGGGGGTGGCGAAGGGAACGGGGGTGACGCTTCCCATGCCTCCGGTGTTGAGGCCGGTGTCACCCTCACCGATGCGCTTGTAATCCTTAGCCTCGGGCAGCAACTGGTAGTGGCGGCCGTCGGTGAGCACGAAGACGGAGCATTCGATGCCGCTGAGGTATTCCTCGATGACCACACGGGCTGAGGCATTGCCGAACATGCCGTCAAGCATGTCGCGCAGCTGCTTCTTGGCTTCTTCAAGTGTGTCGAGGATGAGCACACCTTTACCGGCGCACAGTCCGTCTGCCTTCAGCACATAGGGTGGGGTGAGGGTTTCCAGGAAAGCGATGCCCTCCTCTAGGCTGTTGCCGTCAAAGGTGCGGTAGCGTGCGGTGGGTATATGGTGGCGTTGCATGAAAGCTTTGGCAAAGTCCTTGCTGCCTTCGAGCACAGCACCCTGGGCAGAGGGGCCAATCACGGGAATATCCTTCGTGCGGCTGTTGGCAGCGAAGTGGTCGTAGATGCCTTTCACCAGCGGATCCTCTGGTCCCACCACCACCATGTCGATGTCATGGGTGGAGGCGAAATCCTCAAGGGCTTCGAAGTCATCGGCTTTGATGGCAACATTCTCTCCTACGGCCGATGTACCTGCATTGCCGGGGGCGATATAGAGCTTGTCCACTTTCTCACTTTGCGCGATTTTCCATGCAAGGGCATGCTCGCGCCCTCCGCTACCTAATAATAAAATGTTCATATTTTTATATCGTTTTTTTAGCTTTTATAGCCTCTATAGCCTCTATAGCCTCTATAGTATCTATAGCTTCTATAGTATCTATAACCTCTTATTGAAGATACTTCAAGAAATAATCAGTGATGTGCTCATGCAGATGCACGCTCTTGCGCCCACGCATGTTGTGTGGCTCTCCGGGATAGACGAAGAAGTCGGGATGGGTGCCGGCTTCGATGCAAGCATCGATGAATGAGAGGCAGTGCTGAGGCACCACCGTCTTGTCGTTCATGCCTTGGATGATGAGCAGATGTCCCTTCAGGTCCTTGGCCTTGCTGAGCAGCGATGTCTTGGCATAACCGTCGGGATTGTCCTGAGGTGTGTCCATGTAGCGCTCGCCATACATCACCTCATACCATTTCCAGTCGATGACAGGGCCTCCGGCAACGCCTACTTTGAATACGTCAGGAGCGGCGGTCATTAGTGTGATGGTCATAAAGCCGCCGAAACTCCATCCATGTACGCCGATGCGGTCGGCATCCACGTATGGGAGAGATTTCAGGAAGTCGATGCCTCGCAACTGATCTGCGGTCTCCACCTGTCCGAGCTGGCGGAAGGTGGCTTGCTCGAAGGCAAGACCCCGGTCCTTGCTGCCGCGGTTATCGAGGATAAACAGCAAATAGCCCTTTTGGGCCATATAAGACTCCCAACCCCTTGACATCCAGTGCCAACGGGCCTCCACATTGCGTGCGTGAGGGCCGCCGTAGACATACACCACGGTGGGGTATTTCTTGGTGGGGTCGAAGTCGGTGGGCTTTACCATGCGGTAGTAGAGGTCGGTCACACCGTCGGCGGCCTTGATGGTTCCACAGCTGAATTCTGGCACGTTGTAACCCTCCCAGGGGTCAGGGGCAGAGAACAGCTCGCGCTCGCCTTTATTTCCAAGGGCGAGCAGGGCGATGCGCCGAGGTACGTCGGGCTCGGTGTAGTTGTCCAACAGTTGCAAGCCCGAGGCGGACAGAATGCTGGTGTGTCTTCCGTCTTCTTGATAGACGTTGGCGTGGCAGCCTCGCCCGTTGTCGAGCAGTGTGCGGCGTCCGTTGGCGAGATTGACCTCATAGAGGTTGTTCTGGATGGGACTGGCCTCGGTGGAGAGCACGATGACGCTCTTGCGCTTCTGACAAAAGCCCACGAGGTCGAGCACCACCCACTCACCGCGGGTGACCTGTTTGATCTGCTTGCCGCTGGTGTCCATCAGGTAAAGGTGGTTGTATCCGTCTTTCTGACTCTGGAGGATGAATTTCTTGGCATCCCAGGGCAGGAAAGTGATAGGCACGAGGGGCTCGGCATAGCGGTCGTTGTGCTCACGGTAGATGACACCCTCGCAGTTTCCGCTCGTGGCATCATATACGGTGAGTTCGATGTCTGTCTGATTGCGGTTGAGTTCCTGGATATAGAGCCGTTTGGAATCAGGACTCCACTGGATGTTGGTGAAATAGCGGTTGATGGGGTCGGCGGTCTTCAGATAAATGGTCTTGCCGCTTGCGAGATCATGCACGCCGATGGTCACCACATGGCTTGTCTCACCGGCCATGGGATATTTGTCAGGTTCGTATGTGGCGATACGTGTGGAGGTGTTTACCTGTGGATAGTCGGTTACCATGCTCTGGTCCATGCGATAGAAGGCGAGGCGCTGGCCGTCGGGACTCCAGAACGTGCCTTTATAGATGCCGAACTCATCGCGGTGGACGCTTTGCCCATAGACAATATCACGGCTGCCGTCTTTTGACAGTTGGCTGACACGGCCGTCGCAGTGGGCAACGAAGAGCTGATGGTCGTCCACATAGGCGAGGGCACGGCTGACGGGTGACCAGTCGTTGACGCTGTGGGTGGAGGACTGTCTCCATGTCACCGCTTTTTTCTTCCAATCATAGAGGAGGCGCTCCTTCGGTCCGTCGATGACAGCGATGGTGGAATCTGCGTAAGGGAATGTAGCGCCAATGAGGGAGTAGAACCTCTCTCCTTCGGCAAGCGTGGCGTTCACTTCGTCAAGGGTGAACAGCGGTGTGCGCTCCAGGTTTTTGGTATTGACGCTCTCGCAGGTCTTGTGGTCTGTTTTCACCAACTGGTCACCCCACCACACGTAGGTCTCGTTTGCGGGTGACATTTGGCGGTAGTTCTTTCCGCCATAGTTAAGTTCTTCGAGGGTGAGAGGCTTGAGCTGTGCCATAGCAGAGTGGAAAAAGGTGGATAGCATGAGGACAGCCATCCATCTTGCCAGAAGTCTATTCATCATCGTCTCTCCTCCTGTCGCTGCGTTTCCTGTTGGAGTAGTTGCCTCTGTCACGGTCGTAACGCTTGCCGCGGTCACGGTCTCGGTCGAAGCGTCCCTCGCGATGGTCGTCTCTACGGCCACGCTCGCCATCGCGTCCGAACCGTTTGCCACGGTCACGGTCTCTGTCGAAGCGTCCCTCGCGATGGTCATCACGACGGCCACGGTCGCCATCGCGCCCGAATCGCTTGCCACGGTCGCCGTCCCGTTCTTCCTTGCGTCCGAATCCCTCTATTTTGTGACGGTGGAAGGTGAAGGTACGGATATCGCCCTCTTCGTTTTCTGCTTCCTCGTCGAGGCGCTGCTTGAACTCACGGTTTTTCTTAAAGCGGTGTTTCTCAGCCATGGCGGCACGCTCCGCATCGGTCTTTACTACGCCGCCATCGCTTCGGAATTCCTTGAGCTTGCCATCAAAGATGGTATATTTGCGGAACTCACATTCCAGTGAACCATTGTAAACGGGAATCTTGATGGAGGGACGGAGGCCGATCTGCTCGAAGCATTCCTCCCTGTAGCTGAGAATCCATGCCTCATTGCCGGTAAAAGCGTGTTTGAGTTTCTCGCCAATGGTGCGGTAGGTGTCGAGCAGGTTGGGGGTGGATATGCGCTCCCCGTAGGGCGGATTGGTCACCATGATGCTTTTCTCTGCGGGCTGGGTGAAGTCCTTGATGTCGGCTTGGTTGACGGTGATGATGGAGGTGAGTCCGGCGGCCCTGACGTTGAGACGCGCTGTGTTGACGCATTTCATGTCGATGTCGTAGCCGTAGATGTGGTGATCGAACTCGCGCTCCTTGGAGTCATCATTGTAAATCATGTCGAAGAGGTCGGCGTCGAAGTCGTTCCACTTCTCAAAGGCATAGCTTTTGCGGAACACGCCGGGAGAAATGTTGCGGGCGATGAGGGCAGCTTCGATGAGCAGAGTGCCCGAACCGCACATGGGGTCGATGAAGTCTGTCTCGCCGCGCCAGCCTGTCATCAGGATCATGCCTGCGGCCAATACCTCGTTGAGGGGCGCTTCGACAGATTCCTGACGGTATCCCCGGCGGTGCAGGGACTCACCGCTGGAGTCAAGGCTCAGCGTGCCATCATCCTCGGCAATGTGGATGTGCAGCCGGATGTCGGGGTTGGACACGGAGATGTTGGGGCGGTTGCCAGTACGCTCCTTGAATTGGTCGACAATGGCGTCCTTCACCTTGTAGGCAACGAACTTGGAATGCCGGAACTCATCAGAGAAGACGACGGAGTCGACGGCAAAGGTCTGGTTGGTATTTAGGTATTGGCTCCAGTCCACTTTGAGCACAGCATTGTAAACATCGTCGGCGCTGCGGGCTTTGAAGTGGATGATGGGCTTGAGGATGCGGATGGCAGTGTGCAGTTGGAAATTAGCGCGGTACATCAGTTCCTTGTCACCCTTGAATGATACCATTCGGCGGCCCACTTGCACGTCGTTGGCACCCAGTTCTGTCAGTTCTTGTGCCAAGATGGGCTCCAGCCCCATGAATGTCTTGGCGATGAGTTCAAATTCCATTTTCTTTTCTTACGGTTTTCCCACCTTGAATACGATGGTGGGTGCAAAGTTACAAATAAACGAGAGAAATGCCAAAAGTATTTGTGCCTTTGTTCAGCATGTTTGTTCAGTATGCTTGTCCAGTATGTTGCATTGCCAATGCAACATACCATACCGCCGTTTAGAAAACACATGAGAATGGTTTGCTTTTTGTTGGCGTCTGTATTGACAGCAGTGACCGGCAGGAGAAAAGAGTTTTGGGGAAAATGTTTTGCACATCCGATAATTTTTCCTAACTTAGCGGCGTGAATAAGCCTAAATTATGATGACCACAGAAGACAGCTTGTTGCTGAACAAGTGTGCGGTGCTGAACCGCGAGATATCCCGCATGGTGGAGAGTTACAGAATGGGGGTGGAAGGCTGCCCCGCTGTCGCTGCCCAACTGTCGAAGACAGAGAACCGTTCGAAAGAATATGAGAACGGGTCGTTCATCATATTGGTGGTGGGACCGGTGAAGTCGGGCAAAAGCACATTGGTGAATCTCATCGCCCATGCATACGTCAGTCCGACTCACTTTCTGGAGTGCACTGTGCGCCCCTCCATCATCTCTCAGCGCCGCGAGGGCGACGATTGCAAGATCACTGTGTTCACCAGTGAGGAGTCGTCACACCATACCGAACAAACCGATGCTATCATCGACAGCATCCGCGGCATTGGGACGGAGGCTGAGCTTGCGGGCATCACCAAGACCGACTATGAGCTCACACCCGACAACATCCGGGACAAAGTGGAGCTGAGGCTGAACGAGAACCTGGCTGCAGAGACATTGGTCACCTCCATCACCACCCCAGGTGGAAAATTGATGAAACAGGGAGTGTTCATCATAGATATGCCTGGCTTCGACGGCGAGCATGCCAACATCGACAATCCCGTCTATGATGCCATTGCCCAGCGAGCCGACCTCATCATCTTCGTACAGAGTTCCAACTCCGCTATCTCCAAAGTGTCGTGGCAGTTTCTCCGAATGCTGTCAGACAACAACAAGGATGTACCCGTGTGTCTCATCCACAATGTTTTCGATTCTTCTTGGTGGCGCTCTGAGGAAGAACGCTCTTCGGCCGTCAGACAGCAGAAGGAAATCGCAGTGAGAGAAATCCGCAAGCAGGGCTTCAGCATCGAGGATGACCAGTGTTTCTGCATCAATCTGGGAAAGGTGGAGGACGGCCGCAAACAACCATACCTCAATACCCCTGCGCTCAGAAGTGAGGTGGAGGAATACGAAAAGGTGGAGAATATCCTCTATGAGAGGGTCATCAACTGCCGTGACGCGATGCGGTTGAGGGTGTGCTTGGGCAGGACTCTGCAGCAGTTGGACAAATGCATTGCCGTCATTGATGATGAGCTGGCCCGCCGTGCTCGTCTGACAGAGCAATATCAACAAGCTTTGGGTGAGTTTGCCCAGACAGAGGGAAAACTGGAATTCCGTTCTGTATGCCAACCGCTGACAGTTGACTATGAAACGCTCAGACAGCTTGTCCGCGATGAGGCCAGGAGCCGCATCCTGCTGGTGGACACCGACAACAACCACAAGAGCAACGGTGAGGCCAAGAGGATTGTACGCAATTTCATCGAGGATTGTGAGAGAAGCTTGTCGGCTTCCTTCGGTAGAAGCCTGTCGTTGGCCCAGAAGGAGGAAGAGCTTTATCTGGAATGCAGGAAGCGCATTAGTGAGGTGAGGGAGACAGCCCTCCGGTGCAGCGCCCATCCGCTCACGGCCGACATCGGGCGCATTGCTATTGGTGAGGTGCCTGCCATCTCGCTGTCGCCGGGAATCGACCTCAGCTTGCTTATCCCCAACAAGACCGTGCTGCCGCTGGTGTTCACCCGATGGGGTGGCCATTCGGCAGAGGATGTGGTGGGCTATATCAACAAGGCTGCTGAGCGACTGGTGGGCTCCGCTTCTGGCGATTCCCATCAGCTCGAAGGTTATATTTCGCAGGAAGGCGGTGCCGTCCGTCCCCTGCTTGACCAAGTCAATCAACTCGTTGAAAATGTGGCCGGAGAATATGAGACCATCTGCCGGCAATATTGGCAGCAGAACTGTGATGCCGTTCTCAGCGACATCATCGCCGACAAACCAGCCTTCGACACGCAGACCGGATTGTTGGAGAACCTGAGAAAGGAGTTGTCCACAACCAAAGAACAGATATGAGACGCAACCTGATCATAATCGTATGCCTCTTCCTGGGCATTCTGGTACTGATGGTGACAGGCAACATCATCGTCATAGGAGAGAAATTGGCGGCTGTCACCCACCTGTGGTGGATGGAGTGGGTGTTCTACGGCTTGCTTTTCAGCCTTTTTGCTTATTTTGTGCTGTGGCCGATTTGGCGCGTCCATCGCACTCCCTCCTTTCCTGCGCTGGCTGTCGATGAGGAGGCCAGTGAGGAACAGCTCAGGGAATATGGACATCGGTTGGCTGGACACTGCGGCTTTATTGAGGACCAGCAGCGGCGTAGCGAGCATAGGAAGGAATTGGAAACCAACCTCCTCCATGCCTCAGGCAGCCGTGCTCAGTTGCTGGAGGTGATACGGCAAGAACTGGCCCTGCGTTATGATGGCGACAAGGCACATGGCATCCTGGGCATCAACGGCCAAATCCGCGAGTGGGCCAAAACGGTTTTCATGATTTCCGCCATTTCTCAGAATAGTCGTTTCGATACCGTCAGCGTGATGTGGCTCAATTACAAAATGATTGAGAGCCTGGTACTGGCTTCTGGCTTCCGTCCCAACAATCGTCAGCTGTTCAAAATCTACCGCGATATCCTCACCACAGCCCTTATCACCTATGCCATGTCGGAGGCACTGATGAAGACCAGTGCCGTCGCACCCTTCGATTTTGGCGACCTCCACAGCAGCGGAGCGGATGCCGTGGGTGATGCTGCCGACATTGATGCCGCTGACGGAGCCTCCTTGGATGTGGACCCTGATGATGTGGGATTTGACGCTCAAATGACTGACAGCGAGGGACTTTCTGTGTATTCCATCCTCCGGCGAATCAAGATTCCGGGTGTCGTGGTGGGGTCGGCTATCGACGGGACGGTAAACGCGCTGATGACCTTGCGCATCGGATATATTACCCGAACCTATCTTCAGCAGGGTGAACAAGCGCTAACAGGTATCAGAAACAAGAGGGTTGCCAAATTGCAGGCGATGAAAGATGCCCTTGTCACCGTGCCAGCCATCATAGCTTCTGGAAGTGCTGTGGTCGGGAAGAAAACCTCCAACCTGATTATCAAACTCATCAGCCGCAGCAGCCTCAAAGAAGGGTGATCGGATCCAGGCTATACATCGTTCTACGTAGCTCCATCCTCCGAACTATCCCTGAGCAGCGTGTCTTTGACCGCACATGTTTGGAAGAAAAACCTTCATTTTTCTTGCTTATGCCATGACAAATGTGTAATTTTGCGTTGACAGTCGGAAGAACCTGACTTCTGACAGCACAAACGGCAACACTATGAAACTCAAATTCCGGATACATTACAGCACGCCCTGGGGGCAGAGCCTCCATGTCGCCATCACATATTACAGTGATGATGGGCGCACACGCAACTACCTGCTTCCCATGACCACTGAGGATGGGGAGGTGTGGACGCTTGAGACTTCGGTGATGGAGTCAAGGCAGCGCCCCATCACCTCGCTCATCTATCATTATCAAGTGATGGACAGCGAAGGTCATCTCCTCAGAAAGGAATGGAACAAGGTGCCCCGGCTCTATGCCTTCGACAGCACACGCGACTACTATTTCCCCGACCACTGGCGCGACGTGCCCCTGCAGGCCCATCTCTACAGCCATGCCTATCAGGTGGTGAACGGCGGGAAGAGGCATACTCCAGTAACCATGATGCGGATGCCGCTGTTCCGGCGAACCATCATCTTCCGTGTCTCGGCACCCCAGTTGCGCCAGGGAGAGACAGTTGGCCTCTGTGGAAGTCATCCTGCCATCGGAAGCTGGAGTCCCTCACGTTTTCTGAAGATGAACCCCATCGGCGACGGCGAGTGGATGTTGTCGGTCAATATCGAGGGCATGCCACTGCCATTGGAATACAAATATGTGGTGGTGGACGCGAAGACCAACCAGCTCAAGGCATGGGAGGAAGGCGACAACCGCTCCACTCTTGATGCGGAGATGCACGACGGCGAGGTGCTGGTGCTTTATGGAGAATCGCTCAGAGTAGCTGAACCAGAATGGAAAGCGGCTGGTGTGGCTGTCCCGGTGTTCTCGCTGCGGTCGGAGCACTCGTTCGGAGTCGGTGACTTTGGCGACCTCAGCAGATTTGTCGATTGGGCTGCTGAGGTCGGACTGGGCATCGTGCAGCTGCTGCCAGTGGCAGACACCACCACCATGCATTCCTGGACCGACTCCCATCCCTATAATGTCATTTCGGCCTTTGCCCTTCATCCGCATTATCTGGACTTGGAGCAGTTGCCGCCTCTTCATGATACAGAGCACATGGTGGCTTACAACCGACAGAGAAGGGAACTCAACGCACTCGACTACAGCGACTATATGGCGGTGGACAAAGTGAAGATGGCCTATGTCGATGAGGTGTATGCAGAATCGGGCGCAGCTACCCTGGAGGAAGATGAATGCCAGGCTTTTATTGCCCAAAACGAGGAGTGGCTGATGCCTTACGCCGCGTTCTGCATACTGAGGGACATCCACCACACCGCTCGTTTTGCCGACTGGCCCCGTCTGGCTGTCTATGACGGACAGCAAGTTCGGTCTTTCCTGCGAGAGCATCCCATGGAATACGGACGCATCTGCTTCATACAATACCATCTCCACCGGCAACTGACAGCTGCAGTGAGGCATGCCCATGAGCAGGGCGTGGCTGTGATGGGCGACCTGCCTGTTGGTATCTACCGTGACAGTGTGGTGGCATGGCAGCATCCGGAGTTTTTCGACTTCGGTGCACAGATTGGCACACCGCCCGACCAAGAGTCTTACAGTGGACAGAACTGGGGGTTCCCGCCTTATCGGTGGACGGATGGCAATGACAGATACGATACAACGGCTCCACATGGTATTTTCGCCTGGTTCCGGCAGCGTCTGGCCCACATGGAGCAGCATTTCGATGCCTTGCGCATAGACCATACGGTGGGATATTTCCGGATTTGGGAAATACCGGGCCATGCCGTGCTTGCCACCATGGGACATTTCCACCCCGCACTGCCACTCAGCGAAGAGGAAATATCACGCACGGGACTGGTGTTCCGGCGTGAACTGCATACCCGACCGTTTATCAATGATGCCATCCTGGAAAAACTTTTCGGCATACATGCCAACTATGTCAGGGAGCATTTCCTCATCCGTCAGCAGTATGGTCTCTATGCCCTGCGCGATGAGTATGACACGCAGGTAAAGGTGCGCAATCATTTTGGCGGGCAGACGGACGAGAACAGCCTGTGGATCAGAGACGGTCTCTACCGTCTTATCGCCAATGTGCTCTTCCTCGAAGACCTTCACATCGAAGGAATGTATCATCCTAGGTTCATGGTTTACAATGAACCCGTGTATGAGATTCTCAGTGCGGAGGAAAAAGATGCGTTCATGCGACTCTACAACAATTATTATTACGAACGGCACAATACGTTCTGGGCTTATGGGGCAGAGCAACTTCTCGAAGGCATATTGGCCAAGACAAGGATGCTGGCCTGTGCGGAGGACCTCGGTTTGCTGCCCTCATGCGTGCCACAGGTGCTCGACCGGCTGCGCTTGTTGTCGCTGGAGATTCAATCGATGCCCAAACAGCCTAGCAATGAGTTTGCCCATCTGGAGGCAAATCCCTACCGCAGTGTGTGCACGCTGTCCACCCACGACATGCCGCCGCTGAGACTGTGGTGGGAGGAGAATCTCGGAAGGGCACAGCGCTATTATGCCGTCATGCTCCAGCAGCAGGGCAGGGCACCCAAACAGTTGCCACCTCATCTGGCGGAGCAGATCGTTGCACGGCAGATGTACTCACCGTCGATGCTCTGCATCCTCGCCTTGCAAGACTGGTTGGCCATGGATGCGGAAATGCGCCACGACAGTGCCGCCGATGAGCGCATCAACTCTCCGTATGATGTCTACAACCCGTGGTGCTACCGTATGCGCCCCACCATTGAACAAATGCTCAAAGGCCATAAATTCAACACGAAGATACGGACGATGGTGAAACACAGTAAGAGAAGATGAACTGCATTTTTGATCTTGACGGGACATTGCTGGATACCCTTGATGATCTGGCGGCCAGCACCAATTATGCGCTCCGTGAGTTTGGACTGCCAGAGCGTTCACGGGATGAGGTGCGCCGATTCGTGGGCAACGGGGTGAGGAGACTCATGCAACAGGCTGTGCCTGAAGGTGAGCGTGATCCTCGGTTTGAGGAGGTGCTCGCTACATTTCGAGAACATTACTTGCACCACGGCATGGACAACACACGGCCCTATCCGGGCATCATGCCGATGCTCGCACACCTCAGGGAAGAGGGACATGCCACGGCGGTGGTGAGCAATAAGTTTGATGCTGCCACGAAGTCGCTGTGTGCCCATTATTTCGGCACGCTCATCGATGTGGCAATTGGCGAGAGTGAGCGAATCAGGCGAAAGCCTGCTCCCGACACAGTCATTGAGGCAATGAGGCTGCTGGGTGCGAAGAAGGAACAGAGTATCTATATCGGTGACAGTGATGTGGACATCGCCACGGCGAAAGCATGCGCCATTCCTTGTGTCAGCGTGCTGTGGGGATTCCGTGACCGTGACTTCCTCCTGGCACATGGAGCCACCGTCTTCATCTCACAGCCCGAGGAGATGGTGAAGATGGTGTCAGAAGTTGAGACAATAATTCGTCAATAGGATATCTTGAACATATAAGGATATTGGCGATAGCCACTCACCGTCTTTATTTCAATCACGCCATTGGAGCCTTGCGAACCCCAGATATCGGTGGCGGCGGCACCTTTGATCATTGCGATGCTCTCGATGTCTTCAGGGTTGACGTTGAGGAATTTTGCAAGTTTCTCCTTATTGGCGTAAGAGAAGTTGAATTTTTTGGTGTCGGTTTCCCATACGTCGCCATTGACGACGATGAGGGGGGCGTTGGAGCCTTTTGTACTCGACACACCACGCATGCGCATGGAGCTGCGGGGGCGTGTCGCCATCACGCCTTCGTGATGCTGGGGCGCTCCCATCACCACGAGGTAGAGATGCCTCAACTGCTTATTCTTAGGGATGCGCAATACGGGGGCGTTGACGGCACCGTAGATGCATTCATCATCGAGGGTGACTCCCACGAAGCCGTAGCGCAGGTTGTCGCCTTTGACACGCACATTGAACGTTTTGGCATTGAGGTCCACGCGTTCGTCCAGCAGGATGGCATTGAAGCCATAATCCTCAGGCAAGTTTTTGGGACCTAGCCATCCTCCGCCTTTGTCCTCCAACTCGGTGTCGAACGTACAGGCATAGGGACGTGTCTCACGCCGTGCATGGTTGAAATCGAAATTGACCAGATGCTGATAGCCTCGGAACATCTCGTCGCAGAATGCTCTCTGGTCAAGTCCGTACATACGCATGTAGGTCGTCGCCGCGTCTTCACCTGTTCTGTGTTGACGGAAAAGTTCAGCGATGCTCTCCCGTCCATGCAGGTCGCTCCACCACTGTATGACGTAAGGTGAATGATAAATGTTCTCTTTATGGAGGAAGGCCTTGTGAGTCAGTTTCCTGAAGGCTGCGAGATGGTCGATCTCGTCGGTGACCCAGTCGGGGTTGACTTGCCAGAGCATCCACTGCGAAGTCATCTCCTTGAAGCCGGTGTCGCGCCATGATTGTCCTACGCTGTCGGCCACGATCTGGTGCTGGAAGCAATGCCCCAACTCATGGGCTATGGCATTCATTTTCTCATTCTGTAGGAAATTGGGAGTCACCCAGAGTGCGCCGATGAAATTGTCGTACGACCCACCATAGGCCTTGCCGTCAAGGGAATACTTGATCATGACCATCATCTTGTAGCGGTCGGCTTTGGACGGGCCTTTCACCCATCCCAGCGTGTCGCGGAAGAAATGGTAGAATTGCTGCGCCCGGTACCTGATGTTGTCCAACCGGAAAGCCATCGGCTTGCCATCCAGGAGAGGCGGATGGTTGAGGTCTTGCCCGAACCCCTTCTCCCACATGAAGATGAGGTCGGGGGTCTCTATGCTGCGCTGGAACGACCATTGCGAAGTGTCGCTTGCAAGGTCCATGCCACGCAGGCTTTCCGGGACATACACTTTCTTCTGAGCATGGACGCCATTCGTTGAGATGAGCACCATGGCGAAAACGAGGTAGAAATAATGTCTTGACATCATATCGACATTACAAATTTGAATTCTGCTAAGATGAGGGTGTAAAATCATCCTCAATATCGAATCTGTTTACCTCATTTCTGAAAAAATTTCAACATGTAGATGTTGTAGATGGTCAGATATTTGCTCTCCAGCTCATTTTGCTGAGCCTTTACCAGGTTGGTCTTGCCTGTCATCAGTTCGACAATGTTTTTCAGTCCGAGACGGAACTGCTCGCTGAGCAGTTCATAACTGGTCAGCTGACTCTCTGTTGCTACCTTGGCCGCCTTGAACTTGCTTTGGTTGGTGGTGGCATCTATCCAATAAGTCTCTA
>CAMZHP010000006.1 GCA_947306845.1 uncultured Prevotellaceae bacterium | reverse complement strand
TGTACTCAGCCTGTGCGTACCAAGCCATTGAGTTCCAGTTGTCATTGGCACCAACATCCTGTGAATTGAGCAAGTTGCTGCTCATGTAAGGAGTCTTGTCGTTGCCGGTGTTGTAGCCCAGCTGCGAGTTCATAGTGTAGCTTTCCCAGTTGATACGTACGCCGAGGAAAGCATGCAGGTCATGAGCTTTAAAACGGTTGTTCCAATCGAGGCGTGTGTCGCTCATCACTGAGTTTTGCTTGGAAGCAAGTGACCGCACTTCGTTCTCTCTGTATGCTCCGATGCTGCTCACGAAGTAGTCGGGTGTACCATTGATAGGAATATAGAACATCTCACTGGTGTTGACCAGGTTGTAGCTGAAATGTTCCGACAGCCACAGATGTGGAGAGAAAGTCCATTTCGGTGTCACGGTCAGGTTGAGCATGGAGTTTTCAAAGTGGTTTTTGTTCTCTGCGTCACCATAGTCGTTGATGGCTGCGGGGTTACCCAGTCTCCAGTTGTAGCTATTGTAATTGGCCAAAGCCTCAGAGAGATAATCCTCCGGATTGATGTCGAAGTGAGTCTCACTCAACACACCACGACCATAACTATAGGGACTGAGGAAAGGCGACTTGACGTAAGCCAGGAATGACGGGCTTGTTGGAGTCCCCTCATCGTACCCCTCTGGTGCGCCATCGTCACGTATGTTTCTTGTGGTATTGGCAAAAGAGGCATCAAACCTGATGTCAAGACGTTTAAGCAGTCGAATATCCGTATTGAAACGGATGTTCAGACGGCTCATGTCATTGTACTTCAAGTTGCTTTCCTGTTTGGTATAGCCCACAGACAGATTATAGTTGGCGATGTTGTCACCACCCGACACATTGATACCATAGTTTTGTGTCATAGCCGTCTGATAAACCAGCTTTTTCCAGTCAGTATTCTGGTGATACTGTGTGTAATAGTAATAATTGGGATCCTCGTTGAGGAACTTGAAGGTGCGGCGATTCGTGTTGGTTGTTTTCAGCAATTCAGAGGCATAGTTTCTGTATTGCTCCGGGCCCATCATGGAAAGGTATTTGGGCTCGACCACCATACCGGCAGAAGCATAGGCAGAGATACGTGTAGCCATGGTCTTGTTGCGCTTGGTCTGAATAAGCAATACACCGTTGGCTCCCTTTGCGCCATAGAATGCCGTTCCGTTTCGAATAAGGGTCACTTTTTCAATGTCGGCAGGATTGATGTTGGAAATGATGTCATTGTAGAAGCCGTCATGAAGCATTGTTCTCCCATATTGCTGGTCGACAATCACGTCATCGATGACGATCAGCGGTTGGGCGTTGGCATTGAGTGAGTTGATGCCCTGTACAAACATGACACTTCCCACTCCTGGCATTCCGCTTCGTGAAATGGTATAGACCTCTCCTCCCAACTGTTTCTGCACCTCATCCTTGATATTCACGGCATTGGAGTATTGGAAGTCGCTGGCCACATAATCATTTCGTATGTTGGTCTCCTTGGAATACTCTGCTTTGAATGTGGTGGGATAGAGTTTTACATCACCCTGTTCCTCTTCAGCAGTGAGACCAGCCCTGAGGGGGTTGTAGTCGGGCGAGACCACATAAATGGCACTCGAAAAGAGGGGAACCTGAAGCTCGTATGTACCATCATCATTGGTGAGCGCGCTGTATCCCCCGACACCGTCAGCTGCGACGATACTTCCGCTGATGGGATTATGGGTGGCTGCATCCAACACACGTCCCCTGACGGTGCGGGTTTCATACTGCTTTTTCTTCTGAGTGATGGACGTCACCAATTTATTGAGGACGTCATTATCTCCTTCTTCCTCATCATCGTACTGAGCTGAGGCGGTGATGGGCATGAGCATCATCAGCCCCATGGCAATTAACAATTGACAATTAACCATTGACAAAAAGCCTTGCCATCTGTGTCTGGATATGATATTGTTGAGTTTCATCTTCATCATTGTTAATCGTTAGACATGGATTTGTCCTCATGGGGTTTGAGGAGAATGCAGTCAATACGCATGGTTCGAGTGTATTTGTTGCTACGCAACTGAGCACTTGTCACACGCGTTTCCAGCTTCAGCGTTACTTGGGGCTCATCTTCATTCAGTCCGAAGGAAGCAACTGGGAATTTAAAGTTTTCTGCAAGCAGGAGTGCGTTCACCTCGTCAGCAACAGTTTCTTTCCTGTCACAAACTTCTTCCTCGACTACGTTTCCATCAATGTCGTGATGAGAGAGTGTGCATCTAAGCAGCGTGGGTAGCTTCTGAATGTCAGTGGCATTCCAGTCATGGGCAGTAGCGGGAGCTGTGATGAGATAGATGTCGTAGCCAACATTTGCCAGCACGTCAGTGATATTGAAAGTCACCCATGGGTTGACAGTTGTCCTCTGCGGCTCAAACTCCACGAATCTGTTGTTGGAAACCACATTGTAGAAAGGATTATTTTGAAGAGAGTCGGGAGCATCTGGAAACAGGTTAGGTACTTGCCGTATGATGGCAGCAACTGTAGGTTCGTCATCTCCTGCATTGTTTTTGACTGTGCTCACCTCTTTTAGACTTCTCATTTGCTCAGCCTCAATGATGCGTAGCTGGTGGAAAGTCTGCTGCTTGTCAATTTTCCAGTTGTCAGACTTTAGCATGGTACCATTGCTGCACTCAATGGGAGTGGCTCCAGCCAAAGCACCGTCAGGTGCAAAAGGCTTGTAATACTCATAATAATGCAATGAGTCAGCCCCCCACATCGACCTGCGGTAGTTGTAGTTCATCGTGCAGTTGGTGGACATAGCAGAGTCTTGCAATGCTGCATCGCTGTTGAATGTGCGGCTGAACACGGTACCCTTCATGATGGCCATTCGAGTGTTGGTATATGCCAGTGAGTCACGGTAGGGCACATTCTTATCATACACGAAATAGTCAGAGTATTCATCGACCATTTTCTTCCATTCCTTGTTGGTAGGAACGATCATGAGGTAAGTGCTGTCCTCAGAGTTGATGCGTGCATCAAGGAAATTATAGCCAAACAGGTCGTTCTGCTGAATGAAGACAGAGTCGAGGTAAACTGTTTTTCCGTCAACAATTCCACCGGGTACACTTTCGCTTGCTATGAACTCCTTGCGGTAGAACATGCCGTTGTAGAAGAAACTGCGCACACTGTCCAGATCATTGTCTTTTCTCATGTATTCAAACAGGTTGGAGAAAAACTTCACCTGATTGTCCAGCGTGTAGAGTACTCCGTTGCCATAATGTTGGTTGGCAGTGAGGAATCTGTTACCGTCGATGGCATCGGGTGTGAGGAAGGCGTATTTGCCGTTCATCAGTACGATGGTGTCATTGCTAAGACTTGACACGGAATGGTTGTATAGTGTCATGTGGTTTTGCAGGAACTCTTTCACTGTCGTGTTGTCATCATCGTTCACCTTGCCTTTCTCTGCATTGTATGCATTGATGAGCTCCTGTGCCTGTTCAGCGGAAAGGCAGGAGTTGGTGGGAGCAAAAACAGTGAAGGTTTGGCTGCTACCCAAAGACTTGTCATAACCGCATGCTCTCACGACGCTGGCGAAGTTGCTGAGGTTGGGGTCAGCTTGTATGGCATCCCACAAACTCCCCTCATGCTGTCCTGTTGTGAGGCTGTTGTAATGGTCGTCCCATTCGTCTGAGCATGCTGTCAGTGTCAGGGCTGCTATCGCAAGCCCCAGCACTGTTTTATATATGTGATTTCGTTTCATCATTTGAATTGTCAATTGTAATTCTTGAATTGTCAATTGTGAATGCATTAGAGATCGTCTTCTATCTCGCCCTCACTGTCAACACCATAGACACTCTTTGGCACTAACTCAAGGAAGTCGAGCATGAACTCATTGTTGTTGCCTTGCTTTCCGTCGGAAGCCACGCGGAATCGGATGTAATGATCCTTGTTGGCATCAATATAAGTCTGACACATGATACGGCGGTAAGTACGCTCGTTTCCGCAGAAGTAACCTTTCGACGAAGTGCTGAAGTGGAAGATGGAGCGAGGTCCTCGGTAAGCACCAAGGTTCTTGAGCAGTTTCTGCTCCTCGGCTTTCTCCTCTATAGTCATCTGGTCGTATTTTGCCGGTGTTTCATCGATGACGAAACGGTCGCCGATATACAAGTCAGAGTTGAGGAACTTGGTCATGTCGAGCGGGATGCCTTGTGGTACACCATCAAAGTAGACCTGCATCACACCTCGTGTCTCGATAGCACAGAATCCCAGTCGCACTTGCCAGTCGCCACTATAGGGTACAGGCGGCATCCGGAAGGTAAAGTCATAGTCACCGAATAGGTTCCATTCATCACCCTGCCATGACCAGAAATTGATGTGCGGTCGTCTTAGCACGACACTACAATTGGAGAAAGTCACACCGTCGAGATATCCCAAGGGGAAATAGTAATTTCGTCCGTTCTTCGGTGTAGCTGAGTCATCGGGTGTACCCGCGTCATCATCTTTGGTCGGGTCACCCTCGAATCTAAGGCCATTGCAGATGACTTCAGGAAATATGGTAGAGAAGTCCATTCTGATACGCATGTTCTGTACCTTGTTCTGCACATCGTAGGAGAAGGCCACGACATCATCTACATAGTAGTAGTGTCCATTAAGACCATCGTGTATGACATCGCTCTCAATAGATGGGTCAATATGAATACCTTCTATCTGGTAGTTGTTGTCGTATCTTCGATTGATGTATCGTTCACCCTTGGTGCCATTTCCTATCCAGTTGGTAACGGTAAGTTTTTCCACCTTGATCATGGTGTGCGGCAAGAGGGTATGGTGCCAGTCAACAGGGTTGACAAGGGTTTCCTCATATCCGAATGCACCATTGACGATACCGATTCTCACGTCCATAGGTGTCAGGTCGGAGGTACCGGCCGTATAGCGGTTCAGGATGTGATATTGCACAAACCTGTGGAGCGGGTTGATGCTGTCCTTGAGATTCTCGAAGCTATGTCCTTCCTTGTTGACATCATCTGGATATACGGGGTCATAGAGCTTGCAGGCAAGGTCATATAGAGCTTTCATATCACCCTTTGCAATGCCGTACTTTGTTTCCAGCACCTCATCAGGCTCTATAAAGAAGGTATAGCCATATTTCTTGGTGTCGGGCACCCATGCCACCTCACTCCAGATGTGTGACTTGTAGTAGTACTTGGGGTAGGCGTTCTTGTCATAAGTCTCATCTTCCACCTTCAATACCTCACTTAGCACGTCGGTGGCGACAAGTGCATTGTAGAAGGTGCTGATTTTTGGGTTGTCCCGCAGCAAGTCGGAGATATAATTGTTGGACTTTTCAATCACCCGGTCGATGGGCTGCATGATACCGTTCTCTACGGAATCATCGGCCAGTTCGAAGTAGATGTGTGAGAGTCCCTCAAGGAAAACAACAGGATTTTCATCTTCGTCAAATCCAGTAGATGTGGCGATGTAACGTCCGAGAAGGTTGGATGTCGGCAAACGGTCCTGTCCCATATCCATTGTGGTGTACATGTTGTTCACCAGGTGTGTGCGAGCGATGGTGTCGCAGTCGGCTGTAGTCAGGTCGCTGACGCTTGACATGCCTCTTGACTTGAGGTACTCATTGACAGCATTATTGTTGGGTACGAAACAGGTGTAGTGTCCGTAGGTGGAGAGAAGGTCCATCAGTCCAGCCCGCTCCACGATTTCTGTGAACTCACTGTATTCCTCGGCACGGTTTTTGAGGAAGTCGCTGGCCATCTCGCCTGTGAAGGTGTAGAAGTTCTCTGCATCTGGGTCATCCGACACGCAGGAACCCAGCGAACTCACCATGAGGGCAGCGAGGCCCATGAGGCAGAGTATGTTGAATTTGAACTTTTTCATAATCATTTGTCCTTTTTCTGTTGTTGAATGAGTCACTTATTTATAGCTTTCATTTTCGCCGCTACCGTATGCAGGATTTTGGTGCAGCTTGGTATTGGCTTTCAGCTCTTCGTAGTTATAGGGCCAATAGATGGCATCCATTTTAGAGAGTTTGTTAGCGATGAGTGCCGAACCTGTGGTCACTTTCTGCAATACAGAAGATGAGAGCAGGGTGGTGGCACCCTCTCTTCTTGCCTGTCTCACGAGGTCGAACCATCGTTTGCCTTCAAACATGAGTTCCCTTTGGCGCTCACGAAGCACCAAAGTCTCCATTTGAGACTTAGTGGCATAATCTGTTGCAACGAGGGTGTCTTTGAGTTCAGACTGGCAAATGGAGCGTTTGTTGACGGCATTGACGAGTGAGAATACTTCCTCCAGATAAGGCTTGTTGTGGCTAATGACCTCAGCGTCACTTCCTTCCTGCATTTTTTGTGCCAGTGCCTCCGCCTTCATCAGCATGATGTCGGAAAGACGGTAGATTATCCAGTTGCTACCGCAGTCATTCTGTCCCCATTTAGTATCATATCCGGATACTGCCGGCTCTGTAGCTTTGGAGACATCAACTGTGATGTTTTGGCTGACATACTTGTTGATGGACTTCGCTTTGGCATAGACATTCGTGTACATACGGCTGTCTACAGTCTTGTTTCGGTCATCAAACACGGTACGTCCCGTACTCTTTCCGATGTCGTCCAGCAGGTAGTCGGAAGGTGCCAGCTGTCCGCTTGCGTTGTTCAGACCGCTGTTGCCATACAAGGTTGCGATGGTGGAATTGTTGGGCATGCTGTTTGCCGAAGGCCTGTCACTAAAAACAAGTTGGAAGATAATCTCTTGCTGGGCATACTCTGTATTGTCATCATCGGTGAACATATAATTGTATGCCCTGCCATAATCATTGGTACCAGATAAGTTGTTCAGCAGCGGATAGCCATTTGTGCGTGCGAAGTTATCATTTGAATTTCCTCCGCCGCTATTTCTTCCACCTCCACGGTGTGTGCCAAAAGAACCTGACTGTATTTCCTCCGCAATCTTTCTCTTTGAGGCAATCACGGCATCTGCGTATTGGATGCAGCGGTCATAATCCTGTTTCCAGAGATACATCTCACAGAGCATGGCGTTGATGGCCTCCTTAGTGATGCGCCCAGTTTGGTAAAGTGGGGTAGTGGTGGGGTAGCGTTCCACCGCCATTTCCTTTACACTTTCCAAGTCAAAGATGATGGAGTCGAGTACGGCATTGAATGGTGTGGCAGGCAGTTCCATTTCCTGGTCATCGTCAGTATACGCCTCTCGTGAGAAGGGCACATCCCTGAAAGCCCGGATGAGATAGAAATAGCACAGAGATCTCAATGCGGTCACCTCGGCGATGGTAGCCTGCAACTCACTTTGTGTATATCCTGGGTCATCCTCTGCCACTCCAGGAGCATATTTGATGACAGTGTTGCATCGGTTGATGACGCTATAAAAATCCACCCATGTGGTGTATGGGTTTTTAGAGATAATGTTTTCGTTGAGGACATTGAGCAGGTTCACATTTGAGGAAGCCACGTTGTTTCCTGGTGACATGTTCTCACTGCGAGCCTCTCCCCAGATAATCATTCGGCTGATGCATGCATCTGACTGAAGTTGAGTGTAGCATCCTGCGACGATGGCGTCGACATCTGCTTTCTCATTCCAGAACTGCTCAAGTACGATCACATCGCGCGGTTCTATCTCCAGGAAATCAGAGCATCCAGCGAGTGTCAGGGTTGCAATTGATGCAACGGCAAGACCTCTTAATTGATTGAAAATATGATGTTGTCTCATAATCTTTCTTCTGTTTTGTTTGATCCTTTAGAAGTCTACAGTGATACCCAAGGTGTATGAACGTGATCGTGGAGTCTGGTTGCCATCCACAGCGGGGTCGTAACCATAAGCTGAGATATCCGGGTCCACACCAGAGTACTTGGTGATAACGAAGGGGTTGTTGACACTGGCATAGAGATTAATCCTGTTCAAACCCATAGACTTGAGCCATTTTCCACGTAGTACGTAAGAAAGCTGAGCGTAACCCATACGAAGATAGCTACCATCCTCGACGAAACGGTCGCTGATCAGTGTGTTGTAGTTGCTGGAACTTCCATACATGGCACGTGGAATGGTTGTCACGTCTCCTTCTTTACGCCAACGGTAGTTGACGGCCTGACTTTGGTTGTCGTTGCCGGTCATGGCCTCTGCATTGAGTCGTGCGCGGTTGATGATCTTATTGCCATAACGATAGGTGAACTGTGTGTTCAGACGCCAGTCTTTGAATGAGAATGTGAAGCCAAAACCACCAGTCAACTTAGGAAGTGAACTTCCGAGGTACACAATGTCGAGAGCATTGATCTGACCATCATGGTTGATGTCTTCATAGATGGCATCACCGCCACAGAAACGATAGTTTTTGCCTGTGGCATCATTGGTGTAATTATACATCATGCGTACAGGATTTCCCTGTCCGTCGCGGATGACTTGCCCGTCAGCACTTTGAGCCACGGGAGCAGTCTTTCCGCTAGCGATAAACTCATTTTGCTCAGCTTCAGTCATTCTGGAGAAGGTGTTGTAATTGTATTGGTAAACTCCTTTATAGCGGAATCCATAGATGGCACCGAGCGGGTTGAACAGCTGTACGCGTCTCAGTGTCTCTCCATTCGAATAGCCAAAGTCGGAGTTGAGACTGTTGAGCATATATTCATCCATCTCGAGGATTTCGTTGCGGTTGTTACCGAAGTTGACGTTGAAGTCGAAGATGAAGTCACCTTTCTTGACGAGTCTGTTGGTGCTGACATGGAACTCCCATCCTGTATTCCTCATTTTTCCGCTATTGCGGTAGGGTATGGTGTTGAAACCAACGTTGGAAGGAATACGGTAGCCTGAGAGCAGCATGTCGGAAGTGGTGCTTCGGTATCCTTCTACAGCCATGTGCAGGCGGTTGTCAAACAATTCGATGTCGATACCAGCGTTGTAGCTGGCAACGATCTCCCATTTCATGTTGGTGAGTCGGATGTTTTCGGGATACATCACAGACATATCAATGTATTGGCTGGTCGAGCTCTTGTACTTGGAAGTGTAAAGATAGTTTTGGTTAGGCTGGTTACCCACGAAGCCCCAACTGAAGCGAGGTGCGAACAAGTGCAGCCATTTACGTGACCATTTCATGAATGGCTCGTCGCTGATGATCCACTTTCCTGACACTGAAGGGAAGTAGCCCCAGCGGTTGCCCGGGCCGAATTTTGTCGTTCCATCTGCACGCATGCTGAAGTCTAAAACATATCGCTCCTTATAGGCGAAGTGGGTGGAGAAAGTGAAATAGAGCGATCGCCACTCACTGTAGCCCGAAGAAAGACCACTAATCATGCCTCCTGCATCCGGGCTTGTGATGCCGCCTGACGGGTTGAGGTATGCCTCAGAACCTTGGTTGGTGCTGGAGCCAGAAGTCAGCTCCATACGTACCAGAGCCATCAGCGAGAAGTCCTTGTTCTTGAAAGCGGGGATGAACGTCAGCGACTGTTTCGTGTTGAACGAGACACTCTTGGATGAACCAGCGTAGCTGGTGTTGATGTTTTTAGTATTCTTCAGCTCAGAAGCATAGAGGTCCTGTGGTGTGAACCTGTTGTCATACTGATTGAAGATGCTCATGTACATCGATCCGCGCCAGTTGAGCTGTGTATGGTCATAGTCAGTACCAAGCAAAGAGTAGTTGATGACCAATTCGGGCTGCATATCATAGGTGCGGCGTTGGTTCTTTCCGAGGTATGCAGAAGCGACAGGGTTGACAAGGTCTTTCTGGTTGCCGTCGAACACGCTTGAAGCAGTCTGCAACATGGTGTAGTAAGTGTTGGTGTCCTCACCAGTTACCGGATCCTGCTCATAAATGCTCATGTTAGGCATCTTCCTACGTGCGATGTCGAGCAGTCCATGCAGGTTCATATTGTTCTTGGTATAGGTGAGTGCGAAGTTGGTGCTCACCATGATACGGCGGCTGATGTTGTAGTCGAGAGCGACACGTGTGGAGAAGCGGTTGAGCTTCTGCTGGATCATGGTACCCGTCTCATGGTCGAAGCCACCACCGATACGGAATGATGCTTTCTCACCACCACCGCTTACGGTGACGTAGTGGTTTTGTCTGAGACCCCATTGTGTGACTGCATCTCGCCAATCGGTGTTGTTGTTGTATTGTTCATATTCTGAGAAAGTGGGGTCGTAGTTGATTTCAGGAATGTCAGCCGAAGCATTGTCATTCTGCTGTGGGTTGAAGTACGACTCCTTGAGCAGCATGGTGTAGTCATCACCACTGAGCAATTCGAAGCCCTTCGGCTGATAAGTGCCGGTAAGCTTGAGAGAGTAGGTCAGTTTGGGAGGACCGGGCAAACCACGCTTGGTGGTGAGCTCAATCACACCATTGCCGCCAAGCGAACCGTAGAGTGCGGTAGCCGCAGCATCCTTCAGCACATTGATGGTAGCGATGTCCTCAGGATTGATATTGAGCAACTCAGCGAACTTCTCATTGTTGGCGGTGGCGAGGTCGAAGTTGTCAAGGTTGACCTCGCGGATATTGCTGTCGACCACGATAAGCGGGTTGCCATTGGTCAGTGAGGAGAGTGAAGTGGCACCACGAAGACGCATGGTGGAACCTGCGCCAAGGTCGCCAGAGTTTCCGATGACGTCGAGACCTGCGATACGTCCCTGGAGCACCTCGTCCACAGAAGTGATTCCCAGACCCTCAAACTCTTTCATGGAGATACTCTGAGAGGCTGTGGACAACTCACGCTCTGGAATGGGTAGTGAGTTACCTTTGGCACGTCTCTTAGAGACGACGGTCACCTCCTGCAAAGAAGCGGCAGACTCCATCTTGATGTCGTATGTGGTCTTGTTGATGGGAAGAGTGACAGTCTTCATTCCCACGTAGGTGAAGCGGATTTTGTCCTTTTGGTTCTGCACCTTCATGGTAAAGTTACCATTGAGGTCGGTGATGGCACTTTCTATGATACGTCCGTTGGCATCGATCTCGCAGACGGTGGCGCCAATGAGTGGTTCTACGTCATCGCTTACCGTACCGTGCACCGAAGTAATGTTCTGTGCGCTCACAGCCACAGTAAAGGCCTGAAGCAATAGGGTCAGTATGATGGATTTCAGTTTTCTCATAACTTATTTCCTCCTTATCGATTTAAGTTGTTGCTTCCAGGGGGTCATTTTCTTAGCCATCAGGCATCCGTCAATCTGGTGTACGACAGCGTCAGAAGACATGAAGATAATAGCGGTGTTGCTTCCTGTTGATCCTCTGAACCAATAGTCACGGCAAATTTGGTTGTAGAGACCCTCTGTCTTGAGGGCATGGAATGTGTTGCCCACTTCGTCGGTCACGGTCAGCTGATTTCCAGAAATATTGGAAATCAAGGGATAGAAACGGCCTGTTTCCGGGTTACGTAGCATGCTCTCATAAACGTTCACTTCGCCAGCGCCATCCTCAGGTGCCATTCCGATGGCCACCGTATGGTCTTGCACATGGTAGCGGATGAAGTCGACGATGATGTTCTTGATGGCCTGGCGTGCTTCTTCAGCAGCCTCCTCTGAGCCCCATTCTCGCTCTGTCTGAGCCTCATAGTCTTCCCATGTTGGCAGCAGTCCCTGATCGATGAGTTGCTGGATGGCCTCATTGGTCGGAACATATACGGTATAGTTGTAGTTGTCGAACAGACGGAAGTTCTTGCTGCCAATATCAGCCATTCCCGCATTATAGGTGTTGTTGAGTTTGGTAGTCATCAGTTCGCTACCGTCATGGTCGATGAGGTCAAGGAACTTGGAGAATTTCTCGTTTCCCTGCAGAGTGACATAGAGTGTTCTCTGCGAGGGGAGAGGCATTCTGTCGTTGAGCTGATAAGACTTACCGTTGGTTTTCGTAAAGATCTCATTGCTGTTGACTGGCAGTTTTACGTTGTTGTGCTCGATGTCCCATCCACCGGAGAAAGCGATTCGTCCGTCTGGCATACGGGTGACTTTGAGCAGTGTGCCGCCCTTAGACTTGTAGTATTCATGTCCGTCCTCGACGTCGCCTACGATAATCAATTCATCCATCAGGCGGCTCAGACGGTCTTTGATGACATCATTGGAAACGGTAGCCTGTGCACGTATTCCCTTTGTGATAACACCGTTCTCATCGATTGTGCAGTTCCATCTTGTAGCCTGTACACGTTGGTCAGCCGATTTGGTGCGGTCGTAGTAGAATTCGAGGAGAGATCCTGACTCGAGTCCGGTGGCGTTGTCTATCTTTCCGTTGAAAGCCGGATCGAGGTACCATATTCTTCCTTCGTCAGGAATTGGAGCATTGGCACCAATTTCCATGGTTGTCGCGTCTTTGCTCATGCAGTTGGAGGGGAGCAGAAGGCTGTATCGTGAATCCATAGAGAGAAGGTAAGGAAGGTAGTTGAGTTGATCGATAGCCCAATAGATGATGTTCATCGTTGACTCATGTGCCAGAGCTGGGTAAGCGACCGATGAATACTCAGCGGGTGTGAAGACCTTGTTGACCAAGTATACCACACCATTGCATCCCATAAAGCAGGAGTCCACATGTTCGGGTTTGATGCCGAGTTGTTCCTTTGCATCATTTAGAACATGGTCGAACTTTGAAGGAACAGCGTCTGTAAATGTTGGCAACATGTTCACATTGATGAGCTTGGCCAAAGTGGCATCTGGGATACTGTCCCATGATCCATATTCTGTCTGCAAGTCACGTCCTTCATTGTTCCACCATTGAGTGAGTGCCTCATTGGTGGGGACAATCATGGCAGCAGCATCATAGTGCAAGTCATAGCTCATTGTGTTGGAATAGATGTATTGGTTCCATCCCGGGTCAAAGGAGAGTTGTGCTTTCACAACATCGCCACTGGGATCGGTGTTTACCTGCACACTCGTTGCCCCCTCACTTCCTGCGGCCCTCTTGCTGTAGTAGCGGAGCACATACACAGAGTCCTGATTGTTGTAGAGTCGGTTGTACTCCCGAGTTGCATTGGCATCGAAATAAGGAGCATTGAACCGGTCGATGAGGTGCGACCACATCGACATATTGGAATGATTGCGAATAATTTCCGCCATGTTGCTGGAAGACTCTATCACTCCGTCCACTTTTTGTATGTATCCGTTCTTGCAAGTGATGTCTCGTTCGCTGACTCGCTTGCCGTTGACCCAAGCCTCGTTGATGGATGTTGCCTGATGGTTGGTCAGGATGCTGAGGTCGTTCTCGGAGATATTGTAATAGCGCATGAATGCCGGCAGGAAGTGTATCATAGGAGCGGAGGTGGCATCCTTCATGATGGGAATGCTCTTTCCGTTGTCTCTGAATTTCTTCCATTGTGGCGTGGTGGGCATCTCTGTCGGCCTCATGATGTAGACAGAGTCATAGATGGACGTTGCTGTCTCGCGTCGCATACAAAGACCTTCCATTGGAGGGTTACCACTTACGTTGGAAAGCAACTCAATGAGGTAAGCATTGTTGATCATCGAGTTGTTGAGCAGCAACTTCTTTTGAGCCAGGGAGAGTTGGTTGTAGTTCCTCACTCCCCAGGAGTTGCTTTCAAACCATTTGGCGAATGCCTCGTCGTCGGCTGCAAACAGCGTTTTTGAACCTGTGTGACTCAGCACTTCTGTCTGGTTCAGGTCGTCGATCAGATGGAGCAGGGTCGTGTACCGTCCGTTGTCTTGCAGTTGCTCATAGATGGAGTTGCCGAGCCATTCAGGCTGGCCGGTCAGCAGATATTCGTCTTCGCACGACTGCAATGACCATGCTCCAAGCAACAGACCACAGCAGGCCACGGCGAATGCTGACATCCGTCTGAAAGACTTGTGTTCTTGCTTTTTACGTTTCATAGTTTTTTAGTTATAATTAGGATTTGTAATGATATTTCAGTTAGAGGCTTTTTTTTTGTTATTTCTGTGTGAACATATATAATAAGGTATATTTAATTGTTCATATTCAGATGGCTATTATTGTCATTCAGGCAATAGTAGCTGTCTGCCCTAAATTTGTTGCGTGGGATGTTCAATTTGTAGTCACCTTAAAAGAAATGTTTTTGTGATGAAATAATTAATGAAGGAACTGGTGGGCAGATTTTTGTCTGCCACCAGTTCCTCGTCAGCATTATACAACTGCGATTGATTTCATGTCAATCATCAATTCCATTTTACTTACTTCACAGTGATTTTCCTTACTCGGACAGAACCGTCGCTCAGTTTCTCACGTACGATGTTCACACCGCGTTGCAGACCTGCGAGACGTGTACCGTTGATGGAGAATACCTCAGCCTTGGTAACGCCATTTCCTTGAATGTCATTAATACCCTCAGGGCTTTCCTCAAGTGCACTGTCCTTGCCATAGTAGAAGAGCTGCCAGTTGGTCCAGATGGTCCAGTCGCCTTCAATATGTGTATCTTTCTTCAGACCTATGGTCAGACGTCCTTCAGCACCGACTTTCACAATGACATTGTTGTTGGAATAGAGGTAAGCACCGTCTTCGCCCAATGTTTGGAATGCGTCGGTAGCAGTCCACATACGGTCGGGCACTGCAAGACCAGCGGTTTCGCTTGCCCATGCCCAGTTGTCCGGGAGCTCATACATTGGCTGTGCTCCACTTGCGAGACGCTTCAGCGGAGTGCTCACTGAATGGTCATCTGTGGAAGCATAGAGGAATGAGTTGTTGTCGGCTGTGGGATCATTTGTCCACAGCTCGTAGTCGCCAGCAGCATAGCCAGCACGGTAGAAGCCCTGCACAGATACTTTGTAAGTTCCCTCAGGCAGACCTTGGAGCAGCTGATAATAGTCGAAGTTGGTGTTGAACTTCTCTGCGGTGCCTGTAGCATCGATAGCGGCGCCACCTGTCCAGCCCTCATCATTGGCATCGGCATAGGTCGGGTTGACAATCACTCTGGAGCACTCGATGGGGTTGGCATCGCTTGCGCTTGCCATATCCTTAGGCAGGCCGAGACGGTTGATGGCCTTGTTGATCTCATTGATCAGTCCCTCAACCTCACCATCGGTGTAGCTACGTGCCTCAAGGCCATTGGTGATGGTGCTGTTGAGGTTGGTGGCCTCATTGATGATGTCGGTTGAAGCCAGTGAGCTGGGAATGGTGTTGGCAAGCCTCTCATTGGCAGCCTCGAGCTGTGCGAACAAAGCCTTGGAAGCGTTGACGGCATCCTGGAGGTCGAACAGCTTGGTCAATGCGTTGAACATGGCCTTACCGTCGGAACCGTTGACCACAGCCTTAGCTTCGTCGATGCCAGCTTGGAGATTGGCTACCACATCCTTGCCGATGGGGCTGCTGAGTGCGTTCTCGCCGTCGATAATGGCCTGCTCAAGTACAGGTCTTACTACGTCGGCCTGGAATCCACGGTAAATCAGTTTGAAGTTGTCCCAAATACACCAACTGTCGTTTACCTGGCTAGAATTGCCTTTCACACCAATGCGGATCTGGTCACCCTCCTGTGCCACAAGTCCGTAGGCAGACTGTGTGTACATGCCATTTGAGAATGCCACTGCAGCATTGTCCATGGTATTGGGGAAGTAAAGTGTAGTGCCATCATCCAAAGTCTGAGACTCATAGCCAGATCCATAGAATTCGGCATCGTAGATCTGCACGGGGTCTCCATAAACATTGGTGAACGGGGTGCTGTTGGAGTTCAGATAGATGTACACGGGGCAAGTTTCCTTGGTGGTGTAAGTCTCCTTATTAAGATATGCGGTGTAGTTACCACGGCCAAAGCGATAGAATCCCTGTACGGAAATCTCATACACACCCATAGGAGCTTTGTCAACAACCTGATAGATATCGAAACCACCATTGTTCCATGCCTCATAGCAGTGGTTTTTGTCGTTGCCGCCGCGTGCCACGTTGCCACCCTCTGCTCTTTCCACTGTCCAACCAGTGTTGTTTTCCATCTCAAAGTCGGGATTGGTAAGGTAAACATTGGTCACATCAGTACCATTGCTTGGATGCTGGTATGCCTCAAAGATCATGGCCTTCACCCTTGCAATCTCAGCCTCGAGTTCCTCGTTGGTCATGCTACGGTCCTTCAGCATATCCTCTGATTCGAACGATGCCCAGTCGCTGACTTCATCAAGATAAGCAGGATCCAGATCGTCGCTGCCGGCGCATTCCTCTGCCTCAGCCTGCAAAGCCACAAATTGTTTCCAGAGTTCAATGTTCTTCTCCAATATGGCCTGTGTTTCAGTGACTGCCTGGATGTTGTTAATGATCTCGTCCTTGGTTGAAGAAGCCTTCAGTGCAGCAACGGCTGCATTGTAAGCATCATAATAAGAAGTGGTGTAAACCACGCCGTCGAGGTCAAACTCCTTGATATTGGCAACAGCACCATTAAGGATCAGTTTGTAAGCCTCGTCGCTGTTTCCGTAATAAATGAGTGTGAAGTCATCAAAAATACTCCAGTCGTCGGTTATCTGTCCGCTCTTTTTTACACCGATTCTCAAGTTGCCGTCATTGACGGGGATATACACGAAATTGTCGTTGCAATATCCTGCCTTGAAGAATTCGTCAGCAGCAACCATGTTGTGGGGGATATAGAACACCTCACCTGTCTCTGCGTCAGTGGCTGTGGCCCAGTTGCCTGTGGACATCTGCTCTTTGAGAAGCGGGGAATAGGGTGACATGATGCTTGCTTCAAGTGTGCTGCCACCGCTGGTTGCATACAATTTAGCGTATTTTGACTCTGAATTTTGAGCCTTGAAGTTATCATAGCCGGGCTGCACGTTTCCTGCGCGGTAGAAAGCATTGACTTTCAACATATAAATACCCTCATGGAGTCCGGTAAGGTCTTGATAGGTATCATAAGTCTTGTTGTAATGCTCAGCATTCTCTTGCGGTTGATAACCACCAAAAGTAGTACCTGACCATCCTGTATATGCGTTGCCTACGAAAGTCGGATTGGTGATGAACATTTTAGTAACGTCAACAGGTTTGTCAACAGTAGCTTTGTCATAGTTCTCGGCGACCAATTCTTCCTCCCTTGTCTGGATGGCTTTCTTCACAGCCTCAATGGCGGCGTTGACCTCTTCCAATGTGCTGGATGTGTTGTTGTAAACAGCAAGCTGGTCAGCTACACTGGCACCGATTTCTTCAGCCTTTTTAAGGTCCTCTTTCAGAGTCATGGCTGCTTCATACACATTGCAATAAGCAATGTATTCTTCAGAGAAGAAACTCTCGCCGTAAGCTTCTGACAGCAATTTCCAGTCAATGAAAGCGCCTCCGTCAGCAGCGTTGTTTGCTGTCAGAACGGTGGTTTTGGGGTCGCTGGTGCGGTTAAGTCCGAGATACAACTGATTGTTGTTCACGTCTGGATTTTGGGCAGAGGGGGCGAAACGGTAGGTGTTGTCGCCTACTGAAGATATTTCCCATAAGTGGTTAGCCTGGCCGTTGTAGTCCACAAACATGTTCTCAGCGTTGTCAAAGAACACCCAGAGCCAAGCGCTCTTGCTCTCGCAGTAGTCAGTCAGGTGATAGATTCCCTCTGCTCCTACCTCTGGTTCAATTTTTACTTTCAAGCCTTTGTGGCCTACGCTGGCTTGTGTTCCCCAAGCGTTGCCTTGAGTAAAGAACAAGTTGCTGCCGACGTTGTAGAGATAGTAGGTCTCTCCGTCTGCCATACTTGCGAACTCTGTTGGAGCTGCTGGGGGTGCCCAGACATTGTCATCCACAGCCTTGACTGCATTGCTGCCTAAAAACAGCAATGAGCCCAAAACAAGTAGTTTTGCAAATCTCATAAAGGTTAAATTTAGATTGTTAATAAATGTGCAAATGCCGAAGCACGTGCGTTTGGTTAAATAAAAGGTTGTTTAATAAGGTATTCCCTGTTTGTCTATCAATAATGGGTTGTAATCCCTGATTAAGTAATAATCGGCTTATCGTTCTGCTTCATCAGGATGGCTTTGTTGTTGCATCATCCTTTTGTTAGGTTTCTATGAATTGTTATAACAGATGCAAAGATAATAAAAAATTAGATAACTCGCACATTTTTTTAGAAAAAATTTGTCCGATATGTGTATTTTTTACACTATTTGTTTTGTCAGGCATAAAAAAGGACCATGCATAGGAAAAGCATGGCCCTTTTTCAGCTATTGTTGATTGGGTTATTTCACCAAGATGGTTTTTGCGGTATTGCCTTCTTTTATGATATATGTTCCCTTGTTGAGGGGTTGGTTGACTCTGATGCCGCTGAGAGTATAATAAGAAGGCGAAGAAGCAGTCTTTTGGTCTTCAGCCAGCCGTATTCCATTGGTGCTACCATCCATGACTTCCTTCACTTCATCAGCATTCAGCGCATAGTTGAATATGCGTACGTCTTCGATGTATGCCTTCAGGAATGGGTCATTGCTGTTTTGTCCTTTTCCGATAAAATTCAGGACGGGATGGATGTCGGACGGCATGATGGAAATGGCATCAGAAAAAGCGGCTTTCTCACCGTCAATATATATAACAGTGCTGTCGCGGCAGATGGTAAGAGCCACATGTTTCCACAAAAGAGATGATAGTCTGGCGGAAGAAGAAAGGGTTTGGCTATCGTTGCCATCTTTGATGACAAAACTTACCTTTGAACCATTTGATGGCGTGAGATACATATATTTCTCTGGGCCATTGCCGAAGTCGAAAATTCGTTGGTTGGCAGTGGCCGATGACCTCCAGTTGACCCATGCAGCAAACGTCATAGCATCTGTGGATGCAATCTCGTAGGGCAGTTGAACGAACTGGCTCGTACCGTTGAGGCTGAGCGCATTCTCGTTATCTATCATGTCATTGGTGGAAGCCACATAACTTGGATTTCCGTACACGGCCCCATCGAGTTGGTTCTCCGTTTCGTCCAACACATCTCCGTCCATTTTCCAGTGAGCGACCAAAGTGTTCTCACCAGTCGTTGCTGCCTCCACATTTTGGCTGACTTCAGACTGATTCTCGCTACGGTCAATAGCCTTGACAGCATAGACATATTCGGTTCCTTTACGGCAAGAGTTGTCAATAAAATTCGTAGTTTTCAGTTTCCTTGCAATGGTGTTCCAATTTCCCTTTTCTTTCTCAGCTCTGACGACCATGTATCCATCTAAATCAGGTTCCAGGTTGGCATCCCATTCGAGCAGGATGCTTGCACTTTGTGGTGTAGCCGTGAGATGGGTTGGTGGAGCAGGTGCCTCCGTTTCCAGTTCAGCGTCCAAGGGCAGGAACCGCCATAACTGTCGTGCGGGGTCGCTGAGCTTTGACTGTTGGTTGATGTTGATGCCTGTCACTTTGGAAGTAGTAGACAATGTCATGTAGAGAGCGCTTTCTCTGTTGCGTATGTAATAATATCCGTCACCTGCGTATTCCAAATACCATTGTTGGTTGGTTGATGGTGTTCCCGATCCATACGAAATGATGTTGCCGCCGCTTGTCGTGGAGAAATTGAGCACATCCATGAACTTCCCGTCATTCACCGACTTAATGATGTAGAAACTATAGTCTCCATCTACATCAGAGCCTGCTGGCCGCACTTCCCATTGTTGCTTTGCGTTTCCAGAATAATTAGCTTGGGAGATATTGGGATGGCCATCAGAATAACCTTGCTCAGCCACCACCATTTGCGATGCTTTGTTCATAATCTTGTAGGTGCCTCCGATGGCACTCGGCTGCACGTCTGCTCCCCAAGTGACATCAATCACTCGCTCAGCATTTTTTTGTCCTTTCTGATAATCTGTTCCGCCATGGATAGTCATTTGAATCTCGCGAGTTGGACCTATACCGTCATAATAAACGTCATGATCAGTAGAGACAAATTGGTAGGTGGTGGTGTAAGCCTGTCGCTCGCTAGAGCCCATGAAAGCCTTGACACGGCCATCGTCATGGCGGTATACCGTGGCTGCGGTCCAATTGTTGGGATGCTCAGCGTAGGCCAGCCGAGCCCCGTGACGGCTGATATCGCAGAATTCTCCCCTTGCACGGCTGTCGAAGCCCCACCATATGCCGACTGTCATACCATATTCAAGTCCGATAAAAGCCTCCGCTACATTGTGCATCTCGTCGTTGTAGCCTACCTTTCCGTCGCGGGCGAGCAACTGATAAAAAGCCTTGTAATTGTTCATGCTGCCAGCCAACTGATGGGTGTTGCCCCAGTCGTAATAATCCTTTCCGGGGGTGTACCAGGAAGCTGCCTTGTCATCGTTGAGAGTATTGCCGCCGACGATGGCGACATTGGCGAACAGTGGATAGTCGCTTTTCAGTTTTTTTGCGATGTCACGGCTATTGTTGACAGTGGCCCCCTCCTCTGTCCAGTAGTCAGGTTCGTTGAAGGGGGAGACGCCAGCTACCCTGTGCTTGGTTTTGGTGGAGAGGTATTCCACATGTGCGTTGATCATCTTGGTCCACCGGTCTACATTGGCGCTGTTACCATTTCGGTAATAGGAGGCTACGCCAGCCTCTTGGTCACAGGTGAGCACCAAGGGCAGGGTGTCGCTGAGGATGTTGAAAATTCTGTTGCGCTGAACAAGGTAGTTCTGGGCATCTTTGTCCAAATTCGCATCATTGACGAGTGCATTTTTAGTTCGGAAAGTCGATCTTCCTATACCGACGTTTTCTTTTCCCATGTGGTTGACACCCTTTCTGAAATTCTGCTCACTGATCCATGCTTGGTCAAGACCCCATGTGGGTTGAAAGCGCTTTCCCTGGCCGGATAAGGAGAAAACGACAGTACGGTCGCTGGCAGCTGTTGGTGACAGTGAACTGCTGGTGGAAGGTATGCGTTTCACCTGTGCGATACAGTGTGTGGAAATGAGCATTAATGATATTAAAAGTGTAAACAATTTTGGTTTCATATTTGGCTGATGTTAATGGAGCGAGTATTCGTTGGATATAGGTTTCCCTGAGGCTGTAAGTCCGGCAGCACTTACTTTAATTCGGGTAGTTTTGCCATTATTGTAGAAGCGGGCATGGTATTCTCCGTTTTCGTCAAGTTTGGCATTGGGATTCCAATAAAGGGTGCGGCGGTAGTCCTTCACTTCATTTGAGAGGGTGAAGTGAGTATAGTCAGGGTGGTAGAAATCGTCCGGTTCATACATTCCATGAAAAATGAGCCATCTATCTCTGAAAGTGGGGCGTGTGGCATCGTTGAGTAAAGTGACATAATCAATGACTACATCTTCATTGTTGATGCTTTGGTCTTGCGCGTGAATCAAGGGACGGTCTTCATTCCTTAATTCAAAGTCAGAGAACAAATTGATGGTTTTCAGGCGTTTGAGTTTGATTGGTTCACGGAAATCTTGAAAGTTGTCTCTTCCCGCGATTTTCAATAGTTCCAATTGGTTTTTTTCTTCCTCTGTCTCATATTTCCTGAAATGTTCGATGTAGTTGATGTAACAGTTGAACCCAGTGCCGATGTCTAGGGATAGCTCAGTATTGAAATTTCCAAAGAGAGCCATGCAAATCTGTTCCGGGAACTTACCATGATTGAATTTGCCGTATGACAGTCCGTAATCAGTGACGAGATTATAGAGATCTACAGCGTCGTAAGAACAGAGCGGCTTGGTAAAGTCGATGGTTTGCAGTCCTCTTCTTTTCTTGCCCTTCACTTCAACACCTTGGAGGGTTTTGTCCATCACGGATAATTTGTTGGTGACCTCAGTTTGCTCTGTATCATCTTCCTGATTTTCTTCAGTGGTGGGCAGATGGCATTGATAATACGAATATTTCTTGGCGAAAACGGGATAAAAGAGATTCCTTTTGATATAAAAATCTGGGAACTCATCCTCATCAAGTCTCCCTTTTGTCTTTTGTCTCAGCATTGCCTTTTCGGTGGCGTTCAGAGAGTGTGCAGACATGGTGAGGATGCCCTTTCCATAGAAAGGAGGTATGTTGAATGTGAAGTTTCCCCCATCCGTTGTCTCCACCTCAATGCCATAGACATCTGTATCCAAGATCAGTTCACTTTCTACGGTAACTTCTTTCTTCAGTCCTTTGTTCTCATTGTTGACAATTTTCCCCTCTGCGTATCTGTCCGAAGCTCCTTCTTCTGACGATGTGGTTATGCTTAGATCACTATTGCTTGTTGAGCTGGATTGTCCACTGGGATCCGATTCCTGATAATTGTAGAAATCATCAGCCCACGATTCTTCCGCGGCATAGCTTCTGGTGTCAAAATAGATGGTTGGATAGACTGTCCCATCAACCGTGAGGCCTTTTTCGGGAGTATATCTCATTTCCTTGTTTTCGAGCAGATCCTTGATGTCATACCTCCTCCATCCTTGTACCATCATCAGCAGGTCGAGAGCCTGATTATGAATATCGTCATCAGACTCGAAATAATAGGATGGATAAGGGATAAAGCCTTTTAGTTCGCTGGACAGAAGAAGATCGGTGAAGATGTTGCCCGTATCATAAGTAGGATCATCTGTAGATAGGTCGCGTACAGAGATAGACAATTGACCTGCGTCTGCAGGAGCCTTAAAGTCAATGGATATCAGCGAATAAGGTTCATAATCCTGTCCGCCTCCAGTTACTTGGATGGCAGAATGGTCATATTCATGGTTGTTGACAAAGAACAAACGGTCGGCAAGAGGCACACCTTGGCTGTTCATGATGACCAAGTCGTTGACACCCGTGCTTAGATCTTGTTTGTTCCATTTCAACAAGGTTTTCCCCGAAGGATCAAGAGTAAAGACAGTGTGAGTTTTCAATACCCCTCTGCATAAGATAGCGGCAAGATAGTTTTCATTTGCCGGCATTCCTTTTATCTGAATCATGGCATTGATGTCGCTTCCTTTTTCTTCAAGCTTCAATGCACATCCATTATTTTCAGTTTCCGGTAGGTTGAAGACGAAGTCTTTGCCTTTAAAGGAGACTTGTGCTTTCAAATTGCCTTTTTCTGGTATGTCTAGTTCGAACACACCTCTTCCCAAATGTGTAGTAACGAAAGGGGTGTTGTTCACTTTCCCAGAAATGCTCACTTGTTCACCCTCCTCATCGACAGCCTCAAAAGCCACCCTGCAGCGTGTTCCAGCAATCAAGTGACCTCCTTCAGGGAAAAAACTCACAACCAGTTTTTCTTTCAGTTCTTTAGGCAGTCGTTGCTTAGGCCTGGAGACGATGTATTTTGAATTATAATCTCCATCTTTTTCAGGCTTCTCATAAACAGGAACGACACGAGAGTAGATGGTGCCATACAAACGGTAAAAGTCATGCATCATCTGGCGGTCGTAGAAATAGTTCTTATCTTTCCTAAAAATTGGGTGCTCAGTCACATCAAAATTGAGCATCCACCGTGTATAGGCCCGAATTTCAAAGAATCCCGAGTAGAGGGTGTCGGTTAGAGCAAAATTCCCACAGCAGAAGCCCTTGTCACTGACAATGATCTTCTGCCGTTCCACCAGCATCCCCTCAGGCGACACCAGTTCCACATAGAGGATACGGCTCATGTCGGTGAAGGTGAGGCTGTCGGCCCTCACCGTGTATGCCTTGTACCATATTGTGTCGCCTTTGAAATAGCAGTTGTTGTCCAGATGGAGATACACCTTTTCCTGAACAGGAGCATCGCGTAGCTGTGTGCACAGGCTGTCAAGACTGTGTTGTGCAAAGATCTCAGCAGAGACGGATAACGCGTACACCAGGAAACAAATTACTCTTAGCATTTGGCTATGTATTGGAATTCCGCCGCTAAATTAACAAAAAACCATTTCTTTTGGTCATAAAATGAACATTATTTATTTGCATGTCGGTATTTTTTGCTAAATTTGCATCATTCTTAGCCAAAACCTTTATGAAGCAAAACTAAAAACATACTCCATGAAAATTGTCAGAACTATATGGTTTGCCTTGGCATTCCTGTGTCTTCCTTTGACAGGCATGGCCAACACAAAACAAACAGTAGCACAGGTAACCACTGCTGTTACCCTTAGTGAGGACGTCGATTATATCATCACCTCAGACACTCCATTCGGAGATGAAGGCATGATTGACATCACCAATACCGAACATGCCGTACTGATTTTTGGCAAGGTGAAACCTTCCAAAGTCCCCTCATTGCTCTCACATGTAACAATCAATGGGGTAAGAGCCAGCAACAATGTCAACTGTCAGGTGCGCATTTATAACATCGGAGCCATGTTGTTGCCCTACGGCAAAGATATCAAGCCGCTAACGGTGTTCTCAGAGAAGAATTTCTCGGGCAGTTCTGTCAATGACTTCGGATTGGAGAACAGTGGCGGTTTTATGAACACCTTAAGCAAGGAAAAGCTCAACAACAATATCCGCAGTTTCAAACTCAAGCGAGGCTATATGGTGACGTTCTCCACCCTGCCTAGGGGAAGGGGGTATAGCAGGTGCTTCATCGCTGCCAACGGCGATCTGGAGATTTCCGAATTACCTGAGGTGCTCTCGGGGCGTATTTCGTCTTACCGCATCTTCAAATGGAACTACAATAGCAAGGCTGGAATAGCCAATGACACACGCCCGGATCCCTGCACAAAACTCAACGTGACCAGTTGCTATTCATTTGGACTTGGAGAGGATAGGGGAGCCAATACGGAATGTGTACCCCATCACATCTATGAGGACTGGCCCTCAGCCAGTGCCTGTGGGGCGGTGACTTATTCCCCTCACCTGAAAACCAACAATGAGCCAGGCAATTCCGCTGATGACCATCCTCAGAGTGTGGATGAAATCCTCGCCAACTGGGAAAATCTAATGGCCACAGGCATGCGACTCTGCTCACCCTCGTCACACGACGGAAGCCTCAATCATCTCAGGGCATTCATGGATTCCATCGACGCCCGTGGATGGAGGTGTGACATTCTCGACTTGCATTGCTATTGGCCGGAAGGCAGCTTCAATAACATCAAAGGATGGGTGGATGCTTACAAACGTCCTATCTGGATTTCCGAATGGGTCTGGGGCGCCTCCTGGAACAACAACGGCATCTTCGGGGTGGCACAGGGAACGTACAGGGACAATCCGACAGCCAACCAGCTTAATCAGAACAAGACAGCCGTGCAGAACATCTGCAGCAAACTCAATTCGTGGGACTATGTAGAGCGGTATTTCTATTGGAACAGTGAGGCCAACTGTTCAAAACTCTATCTAAGCAATGGCACACTGACTCCAGCAGGAGAATATTATGCCAGCATGAATACCGGAGTGGGGCACAATGGCAGGTATGACTTTGTTCCGACCACTCCCCGTCAATATGGGGTGTCCAATTTCAGTCTCACCATGGAAAATGGAAATACCACGCTCAGATGGCACGACAGCAACGGAGAGTACAATCAACTCATGGAGGTTCAGCGTAAAGTGGCAGGAGGTCAATGGGAGGTACTTTCCAATGTTGAGATCAGAGAGTCGGCAGCCAATTATGTATATGTTGATGAAAACGCCCCGGAGGGTGCGCGCTACCGTGTACACATCATCGACCTTAACGGTGTCCATCATTTCACCAGCGATGACCTCGATGTGGGTGATGCGGTTGCCGACAGCAACGGAGAGACGAAATATGCCGGTGGAGATTTGATTGGAAACGGTGATTTTGATATGGGAGCCACTGGATGGACCTCCGCTACCGGAGCCGCCCTCGGTCAGCCCTATTTCCAGATAGTTCCCATCGGCGGCCATGGCGGTGGCGCCTATTTGCAGGCTTATGGATCGGGAAATGCCGACCATGCCTCTTCCATCAGCAAATTGATAGCTCTTGCGCCCAATCAGGAGTACGTGTTCACCATTGCAACCAGAAATTGTGGCAGTTATGTAAAGGCGTCCCTGACCGCTGATGGTAAAAGTGAGACGAAAGTGGTGGCCACTGCTGCCAACACCAGTGAGTGGCAAAAACAGTCCTTTGTCTTCAACAGTAGTGATTACTCACAGTTGCTGCTTTCCTTCAGATGGTTGATTGCCACCGCACAATTTGACAAGATAGAGCTTCGCCAGCTGTTTGCCACACGAGAAGAAGCTGTTGCTGACGGAGTGGACAAAATACGTCGTATCACAGGATTCGCACATGAATACAACACGACATTGACTGGCCTGAATGATGAGTTGGACGTCCGGCTTGCGGCCATCACGTCCCATGATGACGCCGCTCTTCAGGCAGCGCAGGCTTCTGTTGATGACTTCCTGCAAGCCATTGCCGACCATGCCGTCTGCGACTCTCTGATGAATGTCGCCAAAGTGGTCTTGGGGATGGGCTTTGACGGGCAGAATGAATTGGAAGAAGCCATGACAGCTGCTGGCAATGCACAGACTTCAGAGGAAATCATTGGCAGCCGTCAGCAATTGCAGGATGCTTTGGAACATTTACTCACCTTCACAGATGCTTCTGTCCAACCTGTTCAGCCCCATTTTGCTAACACCAAAGGTTGGGAGGTGAAAACAGGAACCTACAAAGATGGTGACCAACGTACCAATACCGTCAGAGGAAAAACTTGCTGGAATGCCTGGTGGAGCGGACTGAACGCCTCTTTGGCTCAGGCCCGCACCATGGAGATCAGACAGAAGATTGACAATCTTGAGGAAGGTCTCTATGCCTTAGAGTGTAAGGCCACCACAGAACATTATTGCCTTTCCGACCAACATGGATACATCAAAGGGTCGGAAACAGCTGTCACCCCTACGCTTCGGGCAGATTATTTCGACCTGCCTTCAGTCGACAATATCTGGCAAACACTCACCACCACACCCATTTATGTCGGCAACGGTGAAAGCGTGACCATCGGCTTTATCAGTTCCAAAACCGGTGCGATTGACAATGCCTGGCATCAGTTTGGAAACTCCAACAGTACAGGCGACAGGCGTGAGGGATGGTGGTGTGCCACAGATTTTGTGCTCAAATATCATCCTATGAAGAAGATGAGTGTCACTCCTGGCCAATGGGGCACCATCTGTCTGCCCTATGCTTATCATGCGCCGAAGGGCATGAGATGCTACCGCATAGTCGGTATTCTCGACAGCCAATCCAAATTGTGCATAGAAGAGATGACCGAAGTGAAAAGCGGTGAGCCTTGTATCTATATCGCTGATCAGTCGGATGTTGTTTTCTGTGAATACGGAGAGAAAGCATCCAGCCCAGCTGACTATACCCAATGCAATGGTTTGAGAGGATTCTATGAGACAAGCGCCAAGGCACCAATAGACAGTTATGTGCTAACGGACGGCATTTGGTGTAAAGTGACCTCCAACCGTCCCACCATTGAGAATTATACTGCCCTTATCTACAAGCTTGACGTGGTACCGGTGTTGAATTCGTGGGACGGAATGACCATGGACATTAACGAAGACCCCGATGGCATTCGTCCTACAACCGTGGATCAGGGTGTAAAAAACTCTGATGGAAAGTACACTCTCAACGGACAACGTACCGATGTACAGCATGGCTTATATATTGAGGTCAAGAATAACAAAGCAAGGAAAGTCATAAATAACAAACAATAAAAACAAACTCTTAAGAGATGAATCTACAAAAACTGCTATTTCTGGCTGTCTTTTCATGCTGTGTGTCGCAGGCAAAGGCAGATTGGACGGATGTGACAGATTATTATTTGTCAAATCCATCTTTTGATAACAATACCCTTGACGGTTGGTATTGGGACAGCAATGCATCCTCACAAACTGCAGATTATGGTTGCTTTGAGTTTTGGAACGGAGTATTTGACTTCAATCAAACACTCATCTTGGAAAAAGGGCATTATCGGTTCAGTTTCCAGGGCTATTACAGATGTGGTGACTTTGATGCAATCTTTGATGCTTACCGAACAGGCTCAGAGAAAATCACCGCCTATGTTTATGCCGATGAACTCGATTCCAACACCAAGTCCATGCAACCCCTGGTCAGTGTGTTTTCCTTTTCGTTCAACCAGGCTACATCCGGATGCTGGACCAATGACAACCATCATTATTATCCCAACAACATGGCCACAGCGGCTCGTGCTTTCGCCGCTGGTGCCTATTGGAATACCTTCGAGTTTGAAGTAAAGGAATACGGTGAGGTGACTATCGGACTGATGTGTGCGGAAAACCAGCCCAGCAACTGGTGCATTTTTGACAATTTCAAATTGGAATATGATGGTCCGCTGACCTTGGCCACAGGTATCACCGCTCAACCCATACAGTCGGAAATCATGGTGGGGCAGTCCACGTATTGCTGGTATGAGATCACTCCTGAGAACGCCACCTCGCATAGAGCAATTTGGTCAAGTTCCAATCCCAAGGTTGCCTCTGTGGATGAATATGGTTATGTGAGAGGAGAAAGCAAGGGAACTGCTACTATCACAGCCTCCACTATCGATGGCTCCAACTTATCGGCCTCTTTTACCATCACGGTGAAAGAATATGAGGATATAAAATGGACTGACGTCACCGAACTCTTTTTCACCAATCCTCGGTTTGACAACAACAATACAGATGGCTGGACGTGGGGAAGCAATGCCTCTTCTCAAAAAGCAGACTTTGAATGCTTCGAGTTTTGGAATGGCTATTTCCAATTCACTCAGAGTCTGAAAGAACTGCCTCCAGGACTTTTCCGTGTATCGGTTCAGGGATATTATCGCACTGGTGACAATGTCGTTGCTTATCCTGCCTACATGAACGGCACGGAAGAAATAACCGCCTGCCTGAAAGTTTATAACAACAATTGGGATGAGTACTCTGTCCCTTTGAAAAGCATCTACTCATGGTCTTTCAAGGACTATGTCGATGGCTGCTGGGCACCCAGGGGGGAAGAATACTATCCTGACAATATGTACTCTGCCAGTGAAGCATTCAAACGTGGAGCCTACCAAAACAGTCTGATTTTCGAGACAGAGGATGAAGCTCGTATTTATTTAGAGAATCTCAACTACAACTATTCTAATTGGTGCATTTTCGACAACTTTAAGTTGGAATATGGCGGCGAATTCGTAAAAGTCAAAGGTATCAAGTTGAATATCGAAAAAAATGAAATCATCACCAGTGAGAGTACCCAATGCACGGCTGTCGTTGAACCTGAAAATGCACTTTTCAAGAAAGTGGTGTGGTCTTCCAGTAATGAGCAAGTAGCCACTGTGGACGAAAATGGAAAGGTAACAGGTGTCAACATAGGCACCGCCACCATTACAGCTACCGCTGTAGATGGTTCAGGAGTCAGCGCCTCTGTTGAAGTCAGGGTGGTAAGCAGCGTGTCCACGGTCAATGACTTGGTCATCAATGAGATCATGGCAGCTAATGTCGATGAGTTTATCAGTCCTGCTTTCAATTTCGACGGATGGCTTGAGATGTACAATCCCACGGGAAAACCTATCCGTCTCTCCGGTCTTTATCTCAGTGACAATGCGTCCAACCTCAAGCAATGGTGTATCCCTACGGGTGTTGGCGTCGTACCTGCCTATGGATACAAAGTAATATGGTTGGGTAGCAATGATGTGTCGACACTCAATGCGCCTTTTGACTTGGATGTTGACGGCGGTACTATTTTCCTGAGTGATGAGAATGGAAAACAAATCACGAGCCAGTCATATCCTCAGGCTTACGAACGTGTCAGTTACGCACGTGTTAAGGATGGTGGTGATGATTGGGGGCTTGCAGGAACACCTACCCCTGGCAAGAGCAATGAAGGGGGAAACTACGCTTCTGTGCAACTGGCCGCTCCGGTAGTCGATCTTAACTCACAACTTTTCACTGGTCAGTTGACAGTCAATGTGACCATTCCAACCGGTTGCACGTTGCGCTATACTACCGACGGGACGCTGCCCACGCTGACACACGGCAATGTCAGCAAGACAGGGCAGTTCAAGGTGATGGGAACGATGAATTATCGCTTCCGCCTTTTCGCCGATGAAATGCTACCATCAAGGGTGACTACACGTTCCTATATTTATAAAAATACAGATTACCCGCTGCCTATCCTCTCTGTGGTGTCAGATCCCAAGTTCCTTTATAATGACTCTATTGGCGTGTTGGTGAAAGGAGTGAACGGAAGGCCTGGCAACGGACAGTCCACAAAATGCAATTGGAACATGAGTTGGGACCGGCCTGTCAACTTCTCCTACCTGACTCCTGATGGTGAGATGGCGCTTAACCAGGATGTCAACCTGGAGATGTGCGGTGGCTGGAGCCGAGCTTGGAGTCCCCATGCTTTCAAACTGAAAGGCAGCAAGGAACTGGGCGGGAACAAGAATCTTCCCTATCCATTCTTTGATGACAAACCGTATATCCGCAACCGCACGCTACAAGTGAGGAACGGAGGCAACGACACCAGTTGCAGGATCAAAGACCCTGCGCTGCAGTATATCGTACAATCTTCAGGAATTGACATTGACTGCCAGTCCTACCAACCTGTGCATGAATTCATCAACGGACAATATATCGGTGTGCTGAATGTGCGTGAACCAAACAACAAGCATTATGTGTATGCCAATTATGGCTGGGATGATGACGAAATCGACCAGTTTGAGATGTCGCCCGACTCGGGATATGTGCAAAAATGCGGTTCGGAAGCATCTTATCTTGAACTGGTGGACTATCTGTCAAAAGATGCGGCCAATAGTGAGACTTACAAGGCCATCTGTCAACTTCTCGACATTGATGAGTACATCAACTATATGGCAGCAGAGTTCTATCTCTGCAACTGGGACTGGCCTCAGAATAATGTGAAGGGATTCCGCAACACATCAGGTGGCAAATACCGTTTTGTGCTTTTCGATCTTGACGGTGCATACAATAACAATGGCGAACCCTTTGGCACGTTTATGGGCAAGGAGATGTACACATTCGATCCGCTCTATCCTTCATATTTGGGTTATATAAGAGATCAGATACGTTTTGTCACCTTGTTCCGCAATCTTCTCAACAATGTGGAATTCAAGCGAAAGTTCATTGATACGTACTGTATTATGGGTGGCAGTGTTTTTGAAGCCCAAAGAGCCATCTCTATCATTGACCAACTCACAGAAAGGGTTAATCCGGCCATGCGTATAGAAGGTGGCAGTGCCAATAACACTGCTAATCAGTTGCGCAACAGCCTCCAGAACAAGATGGAACAGTCTATCAATTTCATCCGCAATTATTCTGCCTTTGACCTTTCAGACACACAGGCACAGCGTGTGAAACTATCCAGCGATGTAGCCAATGCCCAGTTGATGATCAACGGCATCCAGGTGCCGACCGGTAAGTTCGACGGACGTTTGTTCCAGCCTGTCACTCTTCGTGCCGTGGCTCCTGGAGGTTATGCCTTCCAGGGATGGTTGAAGGATGGCGGTACGGAAACCTCAGTTTTTGGCAGAGGTTCTGCATGGAGTTACTATGACCAAGGCTCACTCGACGGCGCCAACTGGACGTCTCCCACATACGACGAGAAAGGGTGGAAAACGGGTGATGCTCCCCTTGGCTATGAGAAGAATGGCATCCGTACGACACTCGAATACGGTGACAGAAACAACAAGCGTCCCACTGCCTATTTCCGCAAGACTGTCAGTCTCGATAGGGGACCTTCGTCCAAAGATCAGGTCAAACTCTATTTCACCATCGACGATGGTTTCATTGTCTATGTGAATGGTGCAGAGGCAGGACGCTACAACATGCCATCTGGAAATGTCAGTTACAATACTTATGCAACGACCTACGCACCTGCCAATCCTGATGAGGGCTCTATCACCCTCTCTTCGGTGAACTTCCATAAAGGAGACAATGTCATCGCTGTCGAGGTGCACAACAATAGTGCTACGTCTACCGACTTGATGTGGGATGCTTCTTTAGTTGTCGTTTACACCACGCAGCAAAACAATTACTACTCCAAGGATCCGGAAATCAGCCTTCCTGAAGGTGATGCCACGCTGACGGCTTCTTTCCGTAAGCTGACACAACAAGAGATGACGGAAATGAACAGCCATCCTGTCTGTATCAATGAGGTGAGCGCTTCCAACGACTGCTATATCAATGAGTATGGAAAGAAAAATGATTGGGTAGAACTTTACAATGCTTCCGATGAGACCGTTGATGTCGAAGGTATGTATCTCACTGATGACCTTTCTGTTCCGACCCGCTATCAAATTACCAAGGGAGCAACATTGGCCAATACAAAGATAGCCCCTCACGGTTATCTGATTATCTGGTGCGACAAGTTGGAAACGACCAACAGCGCTCTTCACGCTCCCTTCAAGATTTCCGGTGAAGGCGGATTCATGGCTCTTATGTCAGCTGACCGCAGTTGGACAGATGTGCTCTATTATGAGCCTCATGACGGCAATTCTACGGTGGGACGTTTCCCCGACGGAGCCAGGGAGGTCTATTTGATGAATGTGCCTACGATAGAGAAAGCCAATATCCACACTAGTTACTTGGCTGTGGTGGATCAAGCCAGTGGGGTGAAGAGCCCAGAATTGGCCATTTCCTCATCCAATGGTTTTGGAATCCATTATGGTGCACAGCATCTGATTCTCAGAAGCGAGGAGGCAGGGATGGCTACGGTGAATATCTACACCACGGACGGTCGCCTCGTCGATTCCGAGCAGGTGAGACTCAACAATGGCTCAGCGCGGCTCGACGTAAGCTATCTCGCTCCAGGCTTCTATATCGCCCGTGCTATTAACGAAGAGCACATCCAAGTGACTTGCAAGTTTATGAAATAAAGACAGGCAGTCTTTCTCTTGCAGTCAGATGAACGCTCACCATGGGATGAGCAATTCGAAATAGACATCTTATCAAAATGAAGAAACATATAAGGTATGCCTTCTTGATGATGGCAATGATCATTTCTGGGTCCACGATGATGAAGGCTGCTGACATCCATGTGGCCACCAATGGCAGTGATGACAATCCTGGTACACAGGATGCTCCGCTGCTCACCATACACAGAGCCATGGAGATGGTGAGTCCAGGCGACCGTATCCTTGTGCATGAAGGAACGTATGTTATCAGCGAGCGTATCAAGGTTCCTGCCTTGAACACTACACCTGACACACGGTGCGAGTTGCGTGCATGGCCAGATGATGCTGTCGGGAAAGTCATCATTGATGGTTCTGGTATGCACCACACCACTCAGAACGAGTTCAAGATGGGACGTTGCATCTATGTGAACCACCTCGCCAACTACTGGACTTTCTATGGCTTGGTCCTTTGCAATGCGGAGGACAACGGAATGAAGGTGGAGGGCTCGTACAACATCATTGAGCGATGTG
>CAMZHP010000005.1 GCA_947306845.1 uncultured Prevotellaceae bacterium | reverse complement strand
ATAGGAAAAATACTTACATCCGAAGGTTGTTATAGTACGTACCTTGCGAAGATTCAGCGAGTGCTCTGTATAAAACAAAATATCACGGGTCAAGAAACCACCCACGGCCTTGCCTTCCACCTCTCCGTCGATGACAAAATCGCGTGGGAGGACAATAGCCCGTTCTTTGCCATCATCCCCGTTGAACTGACGCGGATGGGAGTTCCCTCCAGCAAAAGGAAGTTTCACATAATATACCCTGTCGAGCTTCAAGCCGACGCAATTTATGTTGCTTACTGCAGCCCGAAGTGCTGCGGCATTGGCTGCACCCACCGCAGCACTTTTTCCTTCTCGCAAGCCAATAGCTGCAGCGGTCCAAAGGCTCGGTTTGTCTTTGCTGTCTCTGGCCTTGACCTTGGCATCCAAATATGAAAGCCTCAGCGCCTTCCGCACGTCATCAATCTTGATATTCTCTGGTGCCTTGGTGATACGTACAGCACCAGGATTGCCCGCAGCCACATCAAAAGGCTGGGCATCAGCAAGAGTGGTTGCAGCCACCATGAGAAAAAGAAAAGCAATCCATTTACGCTCCATGACTCTCTACCATTTAATGCGAAGATGATGCAGCATCGTGGTGCTCTCGCCGCAAGACCCTGTATGTTGGATGGCAAAGCCACCATCAGCCGTAGGCTGTACATCGGCACTGAGATTGACCTCTGTCTGCAATAGAGGGTCGTCGGGAACAGGAAGCTGAGTATCAGTGGTGACATGGGCGGTCAACTGTCCATCAGCATACTTCAGTCGTATGTGGCATCCTGTACGGTAACAGACAGCACTCACAGGATCGGTAATGGGAGTAATGGCACCATGGTCATAGCGCACCAAAAGGAAATCGACTGCCTTGGCATACTTGACAGTGCGGATGATGCGGAGCGCATAACCTGTGAGCGTACGTGTGTCGAACTTGATACCCACATCCATATATTGTCCCGTGGCACTGCCAAACCCCTGCCCTGCCGTCTTGGTGGGATCGACATCCAATTCCACTTCCATGTCACCATAGCTGTCTTTGACAGGAGTGAACATCATGCGCGCACCTCGCTGTGCCTGGAGAAGTCCCTTACCAACAGCGCCATTGAATCCCTCACCATATTCCCACATCGGCTTGCGGACATCAAATGACCAAGAATACTCTGCTGTATCGGAGGGTTTGTAGCCATCCACCGTCCAGCATCCCTCTTGCACAAGGGGTTGCCATCCACAATAAAAATCATGGAAGTCGGTCTCATAGACATCACTTGAGACAACATCGTGGAGTCTCACCTTCTTCGGAGATACCACCACAACGGTGTCACCAAAGGGACTGCGGGCATGCCGAGGCCTTATGGCCGCCATGATGTACTTGCCTACATCACCTTTCTGAAGGCAAAGTTCCAGTTTGGGAGCCACATGGCTGGTTGCCACTGGCACCGCTTGTGCAAACACAGGCTTGTCTGCCACATACCAAGTGATCTCCGAGATATCTCCATGATGGTCATCAGACAGATGATAATCCAACTGAGCCACATGGTCTCTGAAGCGTATCTTGGGCTTACCGATAAGTGAGGGGGCAGGGAGAGGTCGTCCCTCCAGATGAATGATTGTTGCTCCTTCCAATCCGTCCTGAGATCTGACCACAAGCGGAACATGGAGCAGGGTGTCTTCATCATAGTCTGAAGAGAAGCGGATAGCTCCGTTTTCCAGTTGCGAGATCTGTACAAATTTTTCATACTTCTCATCCACTGTCCACTCAAGGCTTTGCAGTGCTGCCCGATACCCATCATGCCGCTGAGCAGAAACTATCAGTTCTATCTCAGGCTCACCACCATGAAAGTTTATCTCACGCGGGGTCACGGTCAGGGAAGTAGGCTGTGCCATCACCATTCCTTTTTGTCCCATCGGGTTCCAACCATCATCACCAGCAAGCAGTCCGGCGATATTGTATCCCTCTGCTGTCTTGTAAGCGCCCAACAGGGGAAGTTCATCCATGCATACTGAAGTTTCGGGATGCTCAGCTTCGATAAGACAGGGCAACCCGTTGAGTGTCACATGGCTATAATAACAGCGCAACCAAGGAGCGGGATAAGCAGTCCAGCCCAGATAAACGGGAGCATCTGCATGGAAGCGGCAATCGACAAGCGAAAGAGGCCCTGAAGCCTTGCAAAAATAAGAGCGGCTGTTTTCACTCCGCAGATAGAAGTCACAATCGAGCATCACCGCTCCTGTCTGCCTGGTGGTATAGAATGGCTTTTGTCCGTAAAAATCAAAATCACAATGAAGATATACTCCATTGCCTGTAAGCGCATCATCGGTACACTCCATATGGCAGTGGTCGAAAAGGATGCGACGCGCTCCATTGAGAGGATTCATGTTGAGCCGGCTGATGAACCTGACGTTGCGTGCCACCACACGGTCGCCATGGCAATAAGCCACATGTGCCTGAGTGATGGCATTACTCCGCTTGCGGCGTCCCAGCTCTGGCAGCAGTGGATAGTCAAGATCAACATTGCAATAATTGCCCATGGTGAGATTGCTCACCTGCAGGCCATCGCCATGGAAATCAAGCATGGTGAAATTGCCAACAGCCCCCTGTGTCTGTCCCCGTTGTGAAGCCAGCACCACATGCCGTGCATCCTCAGCAAGGCCTATGAGATGCAGGTTCTGGCATCTGACGGTTAGCCCGATAGGCTCATGTCCATTCTCCCCCACACGAATGGTAGGGTCGTCGGGATCATCCACCCAATAGACGTATGGAGCGATATAGACCACCATCGGATTATCGGGTGTGCCATCACAGAGTTTTCCCATGGCATCGAGGAAATTGTCAAAGAGGTAAGGACACGCTCTCACCATCTCCTCATCGGCCGTTGCATCCAAGAGGAAATGGTGGCTGTCTAGAAGGAATGTCTGCTGTCTGTAAGTAAACTGGTTGGAACTGACGAGGCGTACAGGATGGACAGAGTCAAGAGGATGGTTGAACAGCCCATCGCCTCCCATGGCAACGGCAGTCCACCAAAGAAGGCACATGGTACACCACTGCTTGAGCCCTATCTGCATTTCCTACGTATTGGAGCCCTTGTTGAGTTCCTTGGAGAGCAACTTACCCACATCGCCCGTGGACAAGTTGAGCGGGTGCTCTCGGATAAAGGAGTCAATGTGGCGTATACGTTTCTCCTCCAGGATTTCATCCACGGCGATGAGGATGCCAGTCTCCTCAACATCTCCGAAGCCGTCGTTGATGGCGGTGCCGAACATGCGCATGGTGGGACTGAGTCCCATATAGGCATTGACAAGCGGCGGAATGTTGATGCCAAGTTTGCGGATCTCTTGGTTGAGGATGCGGTAATCCTCACGAAGGTCGTCCTTGCAAAGAATTGAGGCAAGCACCTTTGGGTCTGTATCCATCTGGAGTGGTTTCATGGGTATGATCAGTCCATCCTTGTCGCCAAAATGCTTGTTGAGGAAATAGAGGATCAAGTCGCGGCCCTTTCTGACATACGAGGGATACATGGTCATCTTGCCAAAGAAATATTTGACATTTGGCATGATGACAGTGAGTGCGCCCAGTCCGTCCCACAAATTGTCGAGAGCAAAAAGACTCTTTGCCCCCATCCTACTGCTCTGATATGGAACCGTCACATAGGAACGTGCCAACTCAATGGTCTGAGGGAGGAAATCTTTGATGAACTTTTCTGAGAAGTGGAACATATGGCTGGTGGCAAGAATAGGCTGTCCCTTGTCATCGAAATCCACCTCATTGCCTAGTTTATACCGATAGCCACCGATGATTTCCTCTTCATCGGGATTCCATACAATCAATTGCTTGTAGCAATTGTCCATCAGGTCAAACTCATCAAGGTCGAGAGCCTTTCCTGTACCACCCCCTGCCTCTCTGAACACTTCTTCACGCTGTCTTCCGATCTCCCTCACCACATTAGGGGAATCATGGATATCGACGACGTAAATTTGATTGTGACTCTTGTTGGTCATGCGCAGACGCTTGTCTGGCGTCAGTTCTGCCTTAAGAATTTCTTTGTCAATGGGGGGGATGATCTGTTCCATGGGATTATGTTGAGGGTGCTTGAAGTTCGTAAACCTTGTTCTGTACATATTGTGCCCACTCTACAGGTTTCCTTGATTTGTCAAAAGTCTGCCAAGGAATGGGCTTGCCAATGGTCACTCGAAAAGTCTTGTGGACATTACGGTACATCTCATCAACCAAATATATCATAGCCACGTTCACCTTCAGGTGAAGTGCCTTGCAGATATTGGCGATGCGGTAGAATCGGTCGGAGTTTTGCCCACTGAAATGGATGGGCACCACATCCCTGTGTGTCTCAACACTCTTGGAGATGAAAGTTTTGGTCCAGGGCAAGTCCCTAATGACACCATTGGTCTTGCGCGAGCACAGCCCTGCGGGAAACATGAGCATGTGGTTATCGCTGTCAAAACCAGCCTTCACCATAGCCGGGAAATTGCGGCTCTGGCTGCCTGTCTTGTTGATGGGGATGCATACTGGAGCAAGACCAGGGAGATTCATGAGCAAGTCGTTGACCAAATACTTGAACTTGCCGTTGTAAAACCTGCCGATGATAGCCCCGAGTGCCACACCGTCTTCTCCACCTAGCGGATGGTTGCTCACGAAAGTATAGCAACGTCCGTCATCAGGAGAGGGAAGATTCTCCATGCCATCAATCTGGAGGGTCATGTCCAAATATCTCACACATTCCTCCAACCAATCCACGCCTTTCTTGTCACGTGACCTCCAAAGGAAAGCATTGACCTCGTCTTGATGAAGGACACGACGAAGCCAACTACGCACAAAGCCAGGAACAAATTTGGCCTTGCTGCCCATTTTGTCGGCAAGAATACGATCGATGTCGATGGTTTTCTCTGTTATCTCGGTCATGGTATGCTGTTTCTAACAAATTGCAAAAATAACGTAACTTTTTGAAATAAGTAGCATTTTTCCCAAAAAAAGTGTCCTATACGGAAGAAAAATAAAAAAAACGGGCCAGACAGATAGATTTTTGTCATTATTGCATTCCATTTCCTACAGGTAAAAAAGTGTCTCTGCGCCCTCTCTTCTCGCCCCATATTTTTTTATAAAAAAAGTGGGGGAAAATGGTGGAAAGTGGGGGAAAATGCGTAATTTTGAAGCCGAATTTGAAAAAACGGGAAAAGCATGCAGTTATTGGGCAATATAGAAGCCAGGACCGACTCCAAAGGAAGGGTGTTTCTGCCAGCAGCATTCCGGAAGGAATTGCAGGTGGGTGGGAGCAGCTTTTTAGTGCTGCGCAAGGATGTGTGGCAGCCCTGCCTGACACTTTACCCCGAATCATCATGGAATGAACTGATATCAACCCTTCGCTCCCGCATCAACCGTTGGAACCCCAGTCACCAACAGGTGTACCGCCAATTTCTCAGCGATGTGGAGATGGTGAACGTGGACAGCAGTGGGCGCATCCTTATTCCCCGGCGCCTGCTTGACGCTACTGGCATCAGCCAGACGCTGCGCTTCATCGGCATGGGAGACTACATTGAGATGTGGAGCGGCGAGAATACCGGGAAACCATTCATCATGGCCGATGAATTCAGGCGTGAGCTGGCAGCCCTCATGGACGACAGCCCGCAGCAACCAGCCAACAACAAGGAGGGTCGCGATGACTGACAACACAGGAGTCTATCATGTGCCGGTCCTTCTTCGTGAGAGCATCGACGGCCTCGCCATCCGACCAGAGGGAATATATATAGATGTCACTTTTGGCGGAGGGGGCCACAGTCTCGAGATCCTGCGCCGCCTAGGCAGTGAGGGAAGACTGTTTGGTTTCGACCAAGACGGAGACAGTGAGCGCAACATCCCTAAGGATGACAAAAGATTCATTTTCGTGAGGAGCAACTTCCGCTACCTGAGCAACTGGATGCGCTACTACAATGTGGAGAATGTGGATGGTGTTCTTGCCGACCTCGGTGTATCGAGCCATCACTTCGACGATGAGTCCCGGGGGTTCTCATTTAGATTTGACGCACCACTCGACATGCGAATGAACAAAAAGGCAGACACCACAGCCGCCGATGTGGTGAATGGATACAGCGAGCAGCAACTGGCCGACCTGCTCTTCCTCTACGGAGAACTGAGGCAGTCGCGCCGTCTCGCAGGAGCCATCGTGAAAGCTCGTGCCGCACGCCCCATCCTCACCACTACCCAACTGGTGGAGACAGTGTCGCCCCTCCTGCCCAGAGAAAGGGAACGCAAAGAAGTGACCAAGGTGTTTCAGGCCCTCCGCATAGAAGTCAACCATGAGATGGAGGCTCTCAGCGAAATGCTATCTGCAGCCATCCAACTGCTGACACCTGGTGGGCGGCTTTCGGTCATTACCTATCACAGCCTGGAAGACCGCATCGTGAAGAACATGATGAAAGCAGGCAATGTTACAGGCACAGTCACTCAAGACTTTTTCGGGCGGACGCAGTCCCCTCTAAGTCCTCTGAGCAACAAGGTGATCACTCCTGATGAGAAAGAGTTGCTTGCCAACCCCAGAAGCCGCAGTGCCAAACTGCGTGTGGCAGTGAAGAACTGACATATTGATTGGAAATGCTATATAAATGCGCGGGCATGTGTGCCTGCGAGGAACAAAGAACAAGCGAAGACCGTAGTTCCGAAGAAATGAACAATGAAGCCGATTAGGAAATGAACAACGAAGAAAACATCAGAAAAGAGGAAGAGGTCGTCAACAACAGGGCGGCCAACCCCATTCCCAGCGGGGAAGACACAGGCGATCTCACCGAAGATGACGTCATCGTCGGTGGGGACGGAGAGGAGGGAGAAGACGAAAGCGAACAGACATCCGCACATCCTTCTCTGAAGGAAGTCATTCAGGAAAACGCACGCGAGGATGAGAAGCCTTTCTCATCAACATTGGCTCTGAAAACCATCCTCGGTGGCGACATCCTCAACACGCAAGCCATTCGCAGACAAGTGTGGCTGATTTTGCTCATCACTTTCTTCTCCATTCTCTATGTGTCCAACCGATATAGCTGCCAAAAGCAGCAAATCAAAATCGACAAGCTCAACACTGAACTGAAGAAGTCTAAATACAAGACTTTGTCTCTCTCAAGCGTGCTCACCGAGCGTTGCCGAGAGAGCCATGTGGTAGAAATGCTGCGTGCCAACAGCGACAGCGTCATCCGCACTGCCGACCAACCTCCCTACATCATCATGATACCCAACTGAACCGACAGCCATGAGTAAGAAAGACAATGGACAATCCATCAGCCGCTATAGTTTCATAGCAGGCATCATGACCTTGGTGGGCATCGCCGTGGTGGCAAAAGCTTTCTACATCATGACGGTGAAGCACGACTACTGGATGGAGGTGGCAGACCAACGGCGTTTTGACTCACTGGAAGTGGCACCCAACCGTGGCAACATCCTCAGCGATGAGGGCGAGCTCATGGCAAGCTCGCTCCCCGAATACAAAATGTACATGGATTTCAAGGTTGGTGGAGAAACGAAAGACTCTCTATGGCGTGAGAAAGTGGACAGCATCTGCATGGGCCTGCATGAGATTTTTCCAGAAAAATCAGCAGAGGAATTCAAGCGCGACCTCGAAGAGGGGCATCAGAAAATGAGCCAGAACTGGGCAATATGGCCCAAACGTGTAGACTACAACACATTCCAACGCGTCAAGCAGCTGCCCATCTTCAACATGCCCAAACTCAGGGGTGGTTTCCATTATGAGGAGAACAATGCCCGCCGCCGTCCATTTGGCACACTGGCCTACCGCACCGTCGGTGATATGTACGGAGCGAAGGACAGTGCCCGTTTCGGACTTGAGCTCGCCTTCGACAGCATTCTTCGTGGGAAGAAAGGCGTGACCCACAAGCGCAAGGTGATGGACAAATACCTCAACTTTATCGATGTGGCCCCCACCGATGGTTTAGACATTCAGACCACGATCAATGTTCAGATGCAGGATATTGCGGAAAAAGCGGTGGAGGAAGAGCTGAAACTCATCAACGGCGATGTGGGTGTCGCCATTGTCATGGAGGTGAAGACCGGTGATGTGAAAGCAATCGTCAATCTGGAGAAATGCGGCGATGGAGCATACCGAGAGCGCCGCAACCATGCTGTAGCAGATCTGCTCGAACCAGGCTCTGTGTTCAAGACCGCCTCTGTGATGGTGGCTCTCGACGACGGAAGGGCCGACACGGGAAACATCGTACACACCGGCAATGGACAAATCATGATGCACAAAGCGCAAATGAATGACCACAACCGTGCATCGGGAGGCTATGGCACGATCACTTTGGGCAGAGCCCTTCAAGTGAGTTCCAACATCGGCATCAGCAAAATCATCGATGATGCTTACGGAGAAGATCCAGGTGCTTTTGTCGACGGTCTCCGCCGCATCGGCATTGCCGAAGACCTGAAAGTTCCCATCACAGGTGCCACCCCACCCCGCATACGTCATCCCAAGGAAAAGGGCATCTATTGGTCGAGCACCACACTGCCATGGATGAGCATCGGATATGAGACACAGGTGCCTCCCATCTCCACCCTCACCTTCTACAATGCCATTGCCAACAACGGTAAAATGATGAGACCCCGGTTTGTCACCCGAGTGCTGTGCGAGGGAGAAACAGTGGCTGAATACCCTCCTGTGGTACTCAAACAACAAATCTGCAAACCCACCACACTATCGAAAATCAGGGATCTGCTGAAGAAAGTCGTCTCGCAGGGCACAGGGAAGAAAGCCCGCTCAGAGTCGTTTGCCGTAGCGGGAAAAACTGGCACAGCGCAGATTTCCAAAGGACACGGCGGCTACAAGGTAGGCACCATGCATTATCTGGTGAGTTTTGTGGGCTATTTCCCTGCCGATGAGCCTCGCTACAGCTGCATCGTCTGCCTTCAAAAAGCCGGACTTCCCGCCTCGGGTGGTACAATGAGTGGATGGGTGTTTCACAACATCTCTGAAGGCATCATGGCACATAGTCTGAACATGGACATCACCCATGCACGCGACACTGTGAACAATTCTGCCCCCCATGCTCTCGACGGCAACCTTGAGTCGGCAGGCATTGTGCTCGACCATCTGGGCTATGCGACACACCACAACTGGACAACCGCAAAGGGAGGATTCCCCTTCTGGGGCAACATCAACGTCAGCAATAACAAGTATCTGCTCAACCAAGCCGAACAGGGCGAGGAAGGGACAGTGCCCAACGTAGTGGGTATGGGAGCGCGCGATGCTGTTTACCTAATGGAGAAACATGGCGTGAAGACCATCATCAAGGGCCGTGGAAAAGTGGTGCTGCAAAGCCTCCATCCAGGTGTAAAGGCAGGCCACGGCGCCATCTGTGTGCTCACCATGCAATATCTCTGATGCTCAATCCTAACACATACAGACATGAAACTGAGTGAACTTATCAAAAACATCAAGCCTACCGGCATCAAGGGAGATACCGGCATAGACATCACTGGCATAGACATCGACTCACGCAAGGTGAGCGAGGGATTCCTTTTCATCGCCATGCGTGGCACACAGGTTGACGGTCACCAGTTTATTCCGAAAGCGACAGCACAAGGTGCCGTTGCCATCCTATGCGAGACCATGCCCACAGACCCTGCTGATGGTGTTACCTATATCACCGTTGACTCCACAGAACAATGTGTAGGGCCTGTGGCCACCACCTTCTTCGGCGACCCTTCACGGCGCATGAAACTGGTGGGGGTGACCGGCACCAACGGGAAAACCACTATCGCCACCTTATTATATAATATGATGCGCAAGATGGGGCACCGATGCGGACTCCTTTCGACGGTCTGCAACTATATCGACGGTGAAGCGGTTGCTGCCACCCATACAACTCCGGATGCCATCCAACTCAACAGTCTGCTGGCACGCATGGCAGAAGCCGGTTGCGAGTATGTGTTCATGGAGTGCAGCAGTCATGCCATCCATCAGCACCGCATCGGCGGTCTCCGCTTCGAGGGCGGCATCTTCACCAATCTCACACGCGACCATCTCGACTACCATGGCACATTCGAAAACTACCGGGATGCGAAAAAGGCCTTCTTCGACAGCTTGCCGAAAAATGCTTTCGCCATCACCAACGCTGATGACAAAAACGGCATGTTCATGGTGCAGAACACCAAGGCACAAGTGAAGACCTACTCCACACAAGGAATGGCTGACTATCGCGCACGCCTGCTGGAATGTCATTTTGAAGGCATGTATCTGGAGATTGACGGCCAGGAAGTCGGTGTGCAGTTCATCGGCAAGTTCAATGTCAGCAACCTGCTGGCTGTCTATGGTGCGGCACGCATGCTGGGAAAGGCCACCAACGACATCCTGGTTGTGATGAGCACGCTGCAAAGCGTAAGCGGCCGTCTACAACCCGTCAGGTCGCCCGAGGGTTATACTGCTATCGTCGACTATGCCCATACACCCGATGCCCTCGACAACGTGCTTCGTGCCATCCACGAAGTGCTTGCCGGGAAAGGCAAGGTGATCACCGTTTGCGGTGCCGGTGGCAACCGTGACAAGGGGAAACGCCCATTGATGGCCCGTGAGGCGGTCAAACAAAGTGACCGCGTGATCATCACAAGTGACAACCCACGCTTTGAGGAACCCCAGGACATCATCAATGACATGCTGGCAGGCCTCAACCCCCAACAAAGGCGCAAAGTAGTTGCCATCACCGACCGTCGGGAAGCCATCCGTACTGCCTGCATGATGGCCCAACGAGGCGACGTGATATTGGTTGCAGGCAAAGGTCATGAGAATTATCAGGAAATCCGCGGTGTGAAGCACCATTTCGATGACCGGGAGGAACTGGAAAACATCTTTGCCATTCAATAACCAAAGAGAACCAGGGGAACCAGAATTCCCCATCAGCAATCAAAAACCAAACAAACATGCTTTACTACATTTTCAGATTTCTGGAAGATTTTGACATCCCTGGTGCACACATGTGGCACTATATCTCATTCCGGTCTCTGGCAGCACTGATCCTCTCGCTCATCATCTCCGCATGGTTTGGCGAGAAATTCATCGTGTGGATGAAGAAGAAAAAAATCACAGAGACACAGCGTGATGTGAAAATCGACCCATTCGGAGTCAACAAAGTTGGCGTTCCCTCCATGGGAGGCATCATCATCTTCGTGTCTATCATGGTGCCCATCCTACTATTTGGGCGCATGCGCAACATCTACCTGATCCTGATGATTGTCACTACGCTTTGGTTGGGCCTACTCGGATTCGCCGATGACTACATCAAGATTTTTAAGAAAAAGAAAGATGGCCTGCCACCTCGCATGAAACTTGCAGGCCAAGTCATCCTTGGTCTGATAGTAGGACTGACACTATGGGCCAGTCCCGACGCGAAAATCAACCAAAGCGTCGTGATTGAGCAGAACGACAGCAAAAACATCGTCACCCACAAATCAGAACCAGAGAAATCGACAATCACGACTATCCCATTTGTCAAAAACCATAACCTCGACTATTCAAAGGCTTTCGATTTCATGGGCAAATACAAGAATGCCGCTGGGTGGGCGCTGTTTGTCATCATCACCATTCTTGTCGTAACAGCCGTGAGCAACGGTGCCAACCTCAATGACGGCATGGACGGCATGCTGGCAGGCAACTCAGCCATCATAGGTGTGGCTTTGGGTATCCTCGCCTACCTGAGCAGCCATGTTGAATTCGCATCCTACCTCAACATCATGTACATACCAGGGTCACAGGAGATGGTGGTCTTCTTCTTTGCCTTCATCGGAGCGATGATCGGCTTCCTGTGGTACAATGCTTATCCTGCTCAGATCTTCATGGGCGACACCGGCTCGCTGATGATCGGCGGCATCATCGGAGTAGGCGCCATTATCATACATAAAGAACTCTTGCTCCCCATCCTTTGCGGCATCTTCTTCGTGGAGAGTCTGAGCGTAATTATACAGACGGGATATTTCAAATACAGGAAGCGCAAGGGAGAACGCGTGAGGGTCTTCAGGTCCGCACCCATCCATGACAACTTCCGCAAACTGGACAAGGATCTTGACGAGACCAGCCATTACATACTCAAAGGATGGCCCAAACGGCAATTCCACGAGTCAAAGATCACCATCCGCTTCTGGATTGTGTCCATCATTCTGGCCGCATTGACCATCATCACACTCAAAATCAGATAAAATAACCAGAGGCTTGTAGGTTAGGAAACCTGCACCTGAATATGAAGGTGAGATTGTCTCACCAACTCAAAGAATAATTGATTGGAAATTGGAAAAGGAAATGAAAAGAATAGTGATTTTAGGCGCCGGAGAGAGTGGAGCAGGCGCCGCAGTGCTTGCAAAGAAGGAAGGCTTCGACGTGTTCGTCTCAGACATGTCGGCCATTAAGGACAAATACAAAGCCATGCTCGACAATCGGGATATTCCATGGGAAGAGCTGCACCATAGCGAAGAGCTGATCCTTTCAGCCGACGAGATCATCAAGAGTCCAGGCATCCCTGACAATGCCCCCATCGTAAGCAAAGCCATCGCCAAGGGCATTCACATCATCAGTGAGATAGAATTCGCAGGACGCTACACCAACTCAAAAATGATATGCATCACCGGCAGCAACGGCAAGACAACGACCACCTCGCTCATCTATCACATTTTCAAGAGCGCAGGATACGACGCTGGGCTCGCCGGAAACATCGGACGAAGTCTGGCATTGCAGGTGGCAGAGGAACCTCACGCATACTATATCATAGAACTCAGTTCGTTCCAGCTCGACAACATGTATGACTTCAGGGCCAACATCGCCATTCTGCTCAACATCACCCCTGATCATCTCGACCGCTACGACAACTGCATGCAAAACTATGTCGACTCCAAAATGCGCATCATCCGCAACCAAACGCCAGATGACAGTTTCATCTATTGGAACGAAGACCCCATTATCAAGCGGGAACTAAAGAAATATGACATCAAAGCCCTCCAATACCCCTTCTCCCAACTCAAAGAGAATGGATCGATTGGCTACATTGAGGAAGGCATGTATCATCTGGAAAAACCCACTCCATTCAATATGGAGCAAGAAGCCCTCAGCCTGACAGGCCGCCACAACATCTATAATTCACTCGCTGCAGGTCTTGCCTCGAACATAGCCGGCGTGAGCAAGGAGTATATCCGTCAGAGCCTGAGCGACTTCCCTGGAGTGGAACATCGTCTGGAACGCGTAGCCACAGTGGGCGGAGTGAAATATGTCAACGACTCCAAGGCCACCAATGTGGATGCCTGCTGGTATGCCCTGGAGAGCATGACCACACCCACCATCCTCATCATAGGAGGCAAGGACAAAGGCAACGACTACAACGCCATTAAACAATTAGTGACAGAGAAATGCCGTGCCTTGGTGTATCTGGGTGCTGACAACACCAAGCTGCACCAGTTCTTCGACCCTCTGGGCCTACCCTTCCGCGACACCCACAGCATGGCCGATTGCGTGGCTGCCTGCTATGAGCTGGCTCAACCAGGCGACACCGTGCTGCTCAGTCCCTGCTGTGCCAGTTTCGACCTGTTCAAGAACATGGAAGACCGCGGTGAGCAATTCAAAACTCTCGTTAGAAATCTCTGACCCTTATGAAAATATCCATCGGCAACATATTCAAGGGCGACAAGGTGATATGGATGATTTTCCTCTTCCTATGTGTCATCAGCCTCATTGAAGTGTTCAGTTCCAGCAGCTCGCTGACCTACAACAAGGCGAGCTACTGGGGCCCCATCATCAAGCATGGTGTCATCCTCGGGGTGGGCCTAGTGCTCATGGTGATAGTGCAGAATATCGACTGCAAGTATTTCAAGATAGCAACTATCTTCCTGCTCATTCTTTCTTTCATCACCCTGCTGTGGGTGCTGATTGCCGGACAGGCCACCAACGGAGCACAACGATGGGTGTCCTTTCTCGGTATACAATTCCAGCCCTCAGAGATTGCCAAAGGCGCCATCGTGCTTGCCGTAGCACAGATCATGAGTGCCATGCAGACAGAAGAAGGCACGGAGGAGAAGACTTTCAACTATGTGCTCACCATCGCATTTCCACTCATGGTCCTGATCATGTTTGAGAACCTCTCGACAGCTCTTCTCATCGGAATTGTAGTGGTGGGCATGATGTTCTATGGCCGAGTGTCACTAAGGAAAATCGGCAAGCTGATCGGGGTTGTTGCCCTTATCGGACTCATTGGCATTGTCTTCATCTTGCTGGTTGGACATGAGGAAGCCGAACCTATAGACAGCAAGACCAGCCTAACCGAACAGACAGAGAAAAAACAGGCGGGATTGTTCGACAAAATCTTTCACCGCGCAGGCACATGGAGAGGGCGCATCCTCAAGTTTGTCAGCAACGAGGAGGTGGCCCCCAAAGATTTCGACTTGGACAAAGACTCACAGGTGGGATATGCCAATATAGCCATCGCCTCCTCGGAAATCGTGGGCAAAGGGCCAGGTAACTCCGAAACCCGCGACATGCTGCCACAGGCCTTCTCTGACTTCATCTATGCCATCATCATCGAAGAGCTGGGGCTGGCGGGAGGTATTTTCGTGATGTTCCTCTACATCTTCCTGCTATGGCGTGCAGGACGCATCGCAGACCGCTGCGAGAACTATTTCCCCTCATTTCTCGTGATGGGACTTGCACTGTTGCTTGTTGTACAGGCCATGTTCAACATGATGGTGGCTGTAGGACTGGCTCCTGTGACAGGTCAGCCGCTCCCGCTCATTAGCAAAGGTGGAACGTCGAGCATTATCAACTGTATCTACATCGGAGCCATCCTCAGCGTGAGCATTTCTGCGAAGAAGAAAAACCGTGCTTTGGCAGAAGCGTAGCTGAAGAGAGGTCATCCCCACCAAAAAAAATGCTAAAAATTGCATTAAGAGAAAAAAAAGCGTTACTTTTGCAATTTAGAACAGACTTATGAGCAAACAACTGAAATTCATCATCAGCGGCGGTGGTACGGGTGGCCATATTTTCCCTGCCATCTCCATAGCCAATGCCATCAAGGCCAAGCTGCCCGACAGCGACATCCTGTTTGTGGGCGCCGAGGGCAGGATGGAGATGCAGCGTGTGCCTGCCGCAGGCTATCCCATCAAGGGACTGCCTGTGTGTGGTTTTGACCGCAAGCGGCTTTGGCGCAATTTCAGTGTACTCTGGAAGTTATGGAAGAGTCAGCGGATGGCAAAGCGCATCATCCGCGATTTCAGCCCTTCCGCCGCAGTGGGCGTGGGTGGCTATGCCAGTGGACCCACCATCAACATGTGTGCTGACATGGGAATTCCTTGCCTCATTCAGGAGCAGAACTCCTATGCTGGGGTAACGAACAAGCTTCTGGCCAAGAAAGCTAAGAAAATCTGCGTGGCATACGATGGTATGGAGCGCTTTTTCCCTGCAGAAAAAATAGAGAACCTCGGCAATCCGGTTCGCCAGTCCCTGCTGGAGTGCCCTCTGAGCCGTGAGGAAGCAGCCCGCCAACTCGGCCTCGACCCCTCACGCCGCATCGTACTCATCGTCGGTGGCAGTCTGGGTGCACGCACGCTGAACGAAAGCGTACTCCAACATCTCACAGAGATTGCCCAGTCGGAAACGGAGATCCTGTGGCAGACAGGGAAATACTACCACGAGGACATCCTCAGACAGCTGGAGGGTCGCAAGCCAGATCATCTGAAAGTGACCGACTTCATCAGCGACATGGGTGCAGCCTACCGCGCTGCCGACCTCGTGGTGAGCCGTGCCGGAGCCAGTAGCATCTCCGAGTTCTGCCTTTTGGGAATGCCTGTGATACTCGTCCCGTCGCCCAACGTAGCAGAGAATCACCAATACCACAACGCCATGGCTCTCGTCAAGCGCGAGGCAGCCATCTACGTGGCTGATGCAGAGGCCCCGAAAGTCCTCATCAACACTGCCATCTCCACTGTCAACGACCAGGCTCATTTGGAAAAACTGTCCAACAACGTCAAGCAGCTGGCCAAATACAATTCTGCGGAAGAAATAGCTGACCGTGTGATAGAAATGGCACAAAAGCATATTCAATCGTAACAAATGACATTATCAAAAGACATACAATCTGTTTACTTCGTAGGTGCTGGCGGCATAGGAATGAGTGCCATCGCCCGTTATTTCCTCCACAAGGGATTGGCCGTGGCCGGTTACGACAAGACACCATCGGCCCTCACAGCCCGTCTGGAGGAAGAAGGCATGCAGATACATTTCAACGATAGCACAGATGCCATCCCCGAAGCATTCCGCCACCCGGAGACGACACTCGTAGTCTATACACCAGCCATCCCTGAAAGTCACAGTGAGCTGACCTATTTCCGCCAACATGGATTCGAGATACAAAAGCGCGCACAGGTGCTTGGAACACTGACCGAAGAGTATAAGGGACTTTGCGTAGCAGGCACCCATGGCAAAACTACCACATCGTCGATATGCGCCCACATCATGCACCAGAGCCATGCCGACTGCAATGCTTTTCTTGGCGGCATCACCAAAAACTACGGCACCAACTACATCTTCTCCGACAGCGACTATGTAGTCATTGAGGCCGACGAATACGACCGTTCCTTCCATTGGCTCAGGCCATGGATCTCCGTCATCACTGCGACAGACCCCGACCATCTGGATATATACGGCACCAAGGAAGCATACCTCGAGAGTTTCCGTCATTATACCACACTGATCCAGCCAGGAGGCGCTCTGATTCTGCACACCGGACTGGAAATGAAGCCTGATGTCCAAGAAGGGGTGACCATTTACTCCTACAGCCGTGACGAAGGCGACTTCCATGCTGAGAACATCAACATCAGCAATGGTGAGATTTCATTCGACCTGATATCACCAGTAGAGAAGGTAACAGGCATCTTTCTGGGACAGCCCATCCCCATCAACATCGACAATGCAGTGGCTGCCATGGCCATGGCACAGCTATGCGGATGCACAGCCGACGAACTGCGCGAAGGCATGCGCACCTTCGGAGGGGTGGACCGCCGTTTCGACTTCAAGCTCAAGGATGACCGCCATGTGGTGCTCAGCGACTATGCTCATCACCCAAAGGAAATCCTCCAAAGTGCCAAAAGTATCCGCGAGCTCTACCGCGACCGCCATATCACGGCACTCTTTCAGCCCCACCTGTATACCCGCACACGCGATTTTTACATGGATTTCGCCAACAGTCTGAGCATCCTCGACGAAGTGGTGCTATGCGACATCTATCCCGCCCGTGAGGAGCCCATCCCAGGGGTGACATCACAACTCATCTATGACCATCTCACACCAGGTGTGGAACGCCATCTCCTCCACAAGGAGGACGTGCTGGATTTCGTGCGCAGCCGAGACTTCGACGTGCTCATCATCCTCGGGGCTGGCGACCTTGACAATTATACTGACAGCATCGCAGACATCATCAGGAACAAGTAAATGTATATCAACTGGAAGAAGACCATCATGGTGACGCTCGACGTCGTGCTGGCAGCCTATATTATTTTGGCTGCCACATCATTCAACCGTCCTGACCGTTCCCATCATGTCTGCAAGAAAGTCAGGATCACCATAGCCGACAAAGACTCCAGTGGTTTCCTGAGTGCCCTTGATGTGAAGAAACAGCTCACAGACAGGCAAATCTATCCCAAAGAAAAGAAAATGTCACTGGTTGACCTCCGCGCCATCGAGACCACACTGAAAAGCAATCCCTTCATCAATACAGCGGAATGCTACAAGACAGAAGACGGCAATGTGGGCATCATCGTCACTCAGCGGCTGCCCCTGCTTCGCGTAAAAAGCGACAATGGCAATGATTACTATCTTGACACCGATGGCAACATCATCAAAAACAGCAACTATACCTCAGACCTCATCGTCGCCACAGGCAACATAAGCAATTGGTATGCCCAGCAATATGTGGTGCCCGCTGTCAGATGGCTTACCGAAAACGTACTTTGGGACAGTCAGGTGGAACAAATCAATATCCTCCCCGACAAGAACATGGAAATCATCCCCCGCATTGGCAACCACATTGTATGCCTGGGACGCCTACCTGAAAGCTCGGACAAAGACCGGCGCATGAAGATCATCAACAAGTTCATGGAAACCAAACTTAGCCGTCTCGACAAATTCTACCGATACGGACTTAATGAAGTGGGCTGGAACAAATACTGCTACATTGACCTGGAATTTGACAACCAAGTCATTTGCAGGAAAGCCAAGCACCATAACCAAGCAGACCATCCAGTGGCCAACCCGGCTCCCGCCTCCACGGTAAGCCAGCCGTCAAAGGCCACCACACCCCAACAATGACAACACCTAACAGATATCAATACAACGCACAACCAATATGGCAGCAAAGGAATTCATAGTAGCAATTGAACTGGGCTCTTCAAAAATCACTGGCATAGCCGGCAAGAAGAGCATGGACGGGAGCCTTCAAGTGCTCGCCGTTGTAAAGGAGGACGCCACTTCTTGCATCCGCAAGGGCGTGGTGTACAATATCGACAAGACCAGCGCTTGTTTGACCAACATCATCAAGAAACTGAAGACGCTTCTCAAGTCGGAAATCTCTCAGGTTTATGTGGGCGTAGGAGGACAATCCATCCGCTGTATCCGCAACAGCAGCGTGAAGACACTCCCTGAAGATACCATCATCTCGCAAGATATGATCAACGAATTGATGGACAACAACCGCAGCACACTGTATCCCGACCTTGAGATTCTTGACGCAGCGACCCAGGAATACAAAGTAGGAACACAGTATCAGGTTGACCCTGTAGGCATCCAGAGCGACAAGATAGAGGGCAATTTCCTGAACATTGTCTGCCGCAAGGCATTCTACCGCAATCTGAACAAATGCTTTGAAAAAGCCAATATTTCCATCGCTGAGATGTATCTCGCTCCCATTGCCCTGGCACATAGTGTGCTCGACGATGCAGAGAAGCGTGGTGGCTGCCTCCTCGTGGACCTGGGTGCCGACACCACAACCGTCTCCGTCTACTTCAAGAACATACTCCGCCACTTGGCCGTAATTCCTCTGGGTGGCAACAACATCACCAAAGACATCACAGCCCTTCAGATGGAGGAAAGCGAGGCAGAGGAGATGAAAATCAAGTATGCCTCCGCCTATACCGACATCGATGAGATTGACTCTGAAAAGACACTGCCCATCAATGCCGAGCGCTCTGTATCAATGCAGGCATTCGTGGAGCTGGTCGAGGCCCGTGTCAATGAAATTATCGAGAATGTATGGTTTGGCCAGATTCCCACTGAATATAAGGACAAGCTCCTGGGCGGAATCATCCTCACCGGCGGAGGTTCGAAGATGAAAGATATCAAGAAAGCCTTCACCGCCGTCACCGGCATTCAGAAAATCCGCATCGCTGGCACTGTGAGCCAAAAAGTGACATCCACCGACAAGGACATCAATGCCCATGATGGTATGATGAACACCGCACTGGGCTTGCTCGCCAAAGGCGACATGAACTGCGCCGGATCTACCATCAATCCAAATGCGGACCTCTTCGACACGGATGGCCGCACCAGCAGCACAATGGCAGACATCCAAACGACAAAAAGACGCAATCCAGGTGACCAAGGTGTGGTGGAAACTCCCGCCGAGAAGCAACGCCGAGAAGAGGAGCGCCGCCGCCGCGAGGAAGAGGAGCGCCGCCGCAATACAGAGGTCGTTCAGGAAGAACCAGAGGAAACGCCTAAGAGCGGATGGTTCTCACGCTCACTCAACAAACTGAAGGAGTTTGGCGAAAAACTTATCTCCGAGGAGAACGAGGAAGACAACCGCCGCTAATCCATACCCCATTCATGCACCATCAAAAAACAACAGATATGCCAAACGATAAATATCCCAACAAGCATGAAGTCCTCGATTTCGAGGAACTTCCCAAAGAGAACTGCATCATCAAGGTCATCGGTGTGGGCGGCGGCGGCGGCAACGCTGTCAACCATATGTACCGTGAGGGCATTCACGATGTGACATTCGTGCTCTGCAACACCGACCGTCAGGCTCTCAACGACTCACCTGTACCCGTACATATCCAATTGGGCAAGGAGGGTCTCGGAGCCGGCAACAAACCAGAGCGCGCACGCAAAGCTGCCGAAGAGAGTGAGGACGATATTCGCCGCATGCTCAACGACGGCACGAAGATGTCGTTCATCACCGCTGGCATGGGCGGCGGCACCGGAACCGGCGCCGCACCCGTGATCGCACGTGTATCAAAGGAACTCGGCATCCTCACCGTGGGCATCGTCACCATCCCCTTCCAGTTTGAGGGCCCCAACAAGATAGACCAAGCTCTCGACGGTGTTGAGGAAATGGCCAAGCATGTGGACGCGCTGCTCGTCATCAATAACGAGCGTCTCCGCCAGATCTACCCCGACTACTCCGTGCTCAACGCCTTTGCCAAGGCCGACGACACACTGAGCGTAGCCGCCCGCAGCATCGCCGAAATCATCACCGTTCACGGTCTCATCAACCTTGACTTCAATGATGTGCGCACCGTACTCAAGGACGGTGGTGTTGCCATCATGAGTACTGGCTATGGAGAGGGTGAGGGACGTGTGAAAAATGCCATCCACGATGCACTCAACTCCCCGCTTCTCAATGACAATGACGTGTTCAACTCCAAGAAAATCCTGCTGAGCATCTCCTTCTCTGAGGATAAGGAAATCGGCGGTCTGATGATGGAGGAGATGAACGATGTCAACGACTTCATGGCGAAGTTCGGAAATGACTTCGAAATCAAATGGGGTCTCGCAGTCGACCCGGAAATGGGCAAGAAAGTGAAGGTGACCATTCTCGCCACTGGTTTCGGCATCGAGCATGTCGACGGCATGAACGTCCACCTGAACAAGCACACCCAAGCCGACTCCGCACGTATGGCAGAAGAGGAGGAGCGTCGCCGTGAAAAGGAGGAGCGCCGCCAGCAATACTACGGTACCACTACCTCGACACCGCATAAGCGCCGTCCCAATATCTTCATCTTCAAGCAGGAAGACCTCGACAATGAGGACATTATCCTGCAAGTGGAGAGCACACCAACTGCACGCCGCTCACGCAAGACCCTCGACCACATCTGCCACATATCCACCGGTGATGAGATGGAAAGCACACTCTCATCCGAGGCAGAGAACAATGGCAGCAGCAACAAAATCGTGTTCTAAACCCAAAAAGACATGACACTCTACGACCAAATCAGCGAGGACATCAAAGCCGCGATGAAAGCACGCGACAAAGTGCGCCTGGAGACACTACGCAATATCAAGAAAGTGTTCATAGAGGCTAAAACTGCGCCGGGAGCCAATGACACACTGGCTGATGCCGACGCCATCAAAATCATCCAGAAACTGGCCAAGCAAGGGCGTGAGGCAGCCGCCATCTTCTCACAAAAAGGCCGTCAGGACCTCGCCGAAGGCGAACTGGCTCAGGTAGCAGTCATCGAAGGCTACCTTCCCCCACAGCTCAGTGAGGCTGAGATAGAGATAGCCGTCAGAGAAATCATCGCCCAGACCGGTGCCACCGGCATGAAGGATATGGGAAAGGTGATGGGCATGGCCAGCAAGCATCTGGCAGGAAAAGCCGACGGGCGTGCCATCTCTGCGATTGTCAAGCGCCTTCTCACTTGAATCAGACAAAAAGCTGTCTGAACACTTCCAATGAGCGCAGCGCCGGAAATCCCGGCACGTGCAACCTGTAATACTCCAATATCACCTCTGTGCATCTGTTGCGCTCAGCGCGCGTCATGGCACAGAGGTGCATTGTTTTATAGTTCAGACGCATGAGCAAAGAAATCTTGGATGCCTCATCGGGAGCCAGGAAATGCCCGTGAAGCGGCGGAACAGATGTAAAACAGGCTCCCAGCAAGTCAAAGAACTTGCCTTCACCCGCATCCTCCGTGTTGGGAAAAAAGCCGATAAAGCGCGACAGGCGTATCATGAAGACAAGATGGAAATTGGCGAATCCCTCACTCACTCCATCAAGCCACTCCAGACTGAAAGCCACAAACTGGAACAAAAGCTCATTGTCGCTCTCATCCCGCGTGGCATGGCAGAGAAACTCCGCTAGAAACATGCCGACCGCCAGTTTGTGAGGATGCAAGGCAATTCCTGGCAAGGGAACAGCCATGCGGATATCACGAAGTTTTTGAAGCGAAGCTTTGGCACGGCAGTCATAATCCACCTCCACCAATGTGAGCGGCATGAACAATTGCTTGTGAACTTTGCTTTTGGAAGAGCGCGGCACCTTGACCATGAATGACACCCTTCCCATCTTTTCGGTGAGCATGTCAACCACCAATCCGCTCTCCCCATATTTCACTGCCCGGAGCACGACAGCCTTGGTTTTTGTCATCAACATGGGCGTAAAGTTAGTGCAAATCACCAAAAATAACAAGAAGAAAGTAGAGAAATTGCACAAAAACAGCTGAAAAGAGAAAAAAAACTAAAGAAAATTTGCACAATTGTCAGAAAAGCAATACCTTTGCATCCGCAATTTAAGTCAACGGTCCATTCGTCTATCGGTTAGGACGAGAGATTTTCATTCTCTAAAGAGCAGTTCGACTCTGCTATGGACTGCAAGAAACAGTAAAAAAGGTAACATTAAAGATGGCAAATCACAAATCATCACTCAAAAGAATCCGCCAGGACAAGAAGCGCCAGCTTCACAACAAGTATTACGCAAAGACCATGCGCAATGCAGTGCGCAAGTTGCGTGCAATGACCAATAAGGAAGAGGCTGCGAAGCTTTATCCCAGTGTGCAGAAGATGCTCGACAAATTGGCAAAAACCAACATCATCCACCGCAACAAGGCCGCCAACCTGAAGTCGAGCCTGTCACGCCAGATCAACAAGATGGCATAACAAGTTCCGGCAAAAGAGATAAACAAAAGGCTGCAATCAGACGATTGCAGCCTTTATGTTTTTAGCTCCAACTTTCGGCTTTTTTTCGGCTGAAAAATTTCGGTTTTCGCTCGTTTTTTTGTAATTTTGCACACTACAAACAAGAACGACAAAAATGCCAGAGATACAAAATCCGGAAAGCAATTATTCAGCCAAAAACATCCAGGTGCTGGAAGGCCTTGAAGCCGTCAGGAAGCGCCCTGCCATGTATATTGGCGACATCAGCGAAAAGGGACTTCACCATTTGGTGAACGAGACAGTGGACAACTCTATCGACGAGGCGATGGCAGGTTTCTGTTCCCACATCGAGGTAACCATTAATCCCGACAACTCCATCACCGTTCAAGACAATGGCCGCGGCATCCCTGTGGATGAGCACAAGAAGCTTCACAAATCCGCCCTTGAGGTGGTGATGACCGTGCTCCATGCAGGCGGCAAATTCGACAAAGGCTCATACAAAGTAAGTGGAGGTCTGCATGGTGTAGGTGTAAGTTGTGTCAACGCTCTTTCCTCTCACATGAAGTCACAGGTATTCCGCGACGGCAAGATTTACCAGCAGGAATACGAAAAAGGCAAGCCGCTCTACCCCGTCCGCATAGTAGGTGAAACCGACAAGCAGGGTACACGTCAGCAGTTCTGGCCCGACCCCACCATTTTCACCACCACCGTCTATCAGTTCGACACCATCCAGCGCAGAATGCGCGAGCTCGCCTATTTGAACGCAGGCATCACCATCACGCTGACCGATCTGCGGCCCGACGAGAACGGCAACACCCGCCAGGAAGTTTACCATGCCAAGGAAGGTCTCAAGGAATTCGTGAGATTTGTCGATCGTCACCGCACCCATCTCTTCGACGATGTCATCTACCTGAAGACGGAGAAACAAGGAGTCCCCATTGAGGTGGCCGTGATGTACAACACCGACTACACGGAGAACATCCACTCCTACGTCAACAACATCAACACCATAGAGGGTGGTACCCACCTTCAAGGTTTCCGCATGGCTCTCACGCGAACGCTGAAGAAGTATGCCGACAACGACCCTTCCATCTCCAAACAGATTGAGAAGAACAAGATAGAGATAGCCGGTGAAGACTTCCGCGAGGGTCTGACCGCTGTCATCTCCATTAAAGTGGCAGAGCCACAGTTTGAAGGCCAGACAAAGACCAAGTTGGGCAACAGCGAGGTAGCAGGTGCCGTGCAGCAGGCTGTCGGCGAAGCCCTTGCCGCCTATCTGGAGGAACACCCCAAGGAAGCCAAGCTCATCTGCGAGAAAGTGGTGCTTGCAGCTACAGCACGCATCGCTGCCCGCAAGGCACGCGAGAGCGTGCAGCGCAAGAACGTGATGTCGGGTGGCGGACTTCCAGGCAAGTTGGCCGATTGTTCCAACAAAGATCCGAAAGACTGTGAGATCTTCCTCGTGGAGGGAGACTCCGCAGGCGGATCTGCCAAGCAGGGGCGCGACCGTTACACCCAGGCCATCCTTCCACTAAGAGGCAAGATCCTGAACGTGGAGAAAGTGCAGTGGCACCGTGTCTTTGAGGCAGAATCGGTGATGAACATCATCCAGAGCGTAGGAGTGCGGTTTGGTGTCGAAGGCGAGGCCGACAGGGAGGCCAATATCGACAAGCTGCGTTACGACAAAATCATCATCATGACTGATGCCGATGTCGATGGTTCACACATCGACACGCTCATCATGACCCTGTTCTACCGTTTCATGCCTCGCATCATTGAGGAGGGACATCTCTATATTGCCACTCCCCCACTCTACAAATGCACTTACAAGAAAGTCTCCGAATACTGCTACACCGAGCAGCAACGCCAGGCATTCATTGACAAATATGTGGCTGGTGACGAAAACAGCAGTGCACTCCACACACAGCGCTACAAAGGTCTCGGCGAGATGAACCCCGAGCAGCTCTGGGAAACCACCATGAACCCCCAGACCCGCCTTCTCAAGCAGGTGACCATAGAGAACGCTGCCCAGGCCGACGAGATCTTCTCCATGCTCATGGGTGACGATGTGGAACCGCGCCGCGAGTTCATCGAGCGCAATGCCACTTACGCCAATATCGACGCATAACAAAATTTCTCCCCCTCACCATTGATTTGATGAGGGGGATATTTTTATATCTAATCCGCCAACTGCATCACTATGAGGAAACACTTGATTTTGCTGACAGCACTTTTATACAGTATCGTTTTCATACCAACTGCAACAGCACAGGACAACACAGGAAAAGATACAGAAACACTGCCACTGCGCCTATGGTATGACCGTCCTGCCACTTATTTCGAAGAGTCATTGCCTATCGGCAATGGAAAACTGGGTGCCTGCATCTATGGCGGCATAGATGATAACATACTCTATCTCAACGACATCACGTTCTGGACAGGCAAACCGGTTGACCCCCATCTCGACGCTGGCGCAAGTCAGTGGATTCCCCGCATCCGCGAGGCGCTGTTTGCGGAGAACTACGCTCTCGCCGATAGTCTGCAATTGCGAGTGCAAGGTCCCAATTCCCAATTCTACCAACCGCTTGGTACCCTCCATATCCTTGACGACAATGGAGGACAGACAGCCAACTACAAAAGACAACTCGATCTCAGACAAGCTATCTGCACCGACAGTTACGACCAAGACGGCCATCATTTCAGCCGTGAGTATTTCGCGTCACATCCAGACAAAATGATTGCCATCCGCATCACCAGCGACGGCCCACACATCAACTGCCGGGTGATGCTCACAGCCCAGGTACCCCATGGCGTAAAAGCCTCTCCCAAAACCCCTCAGACCATTGTCAACCACAACGGCCAACTGACAATGACCGGGCATGCCATGGGTGACGCTCAGGAGAGCACCCATTTCTGCTGCATGCTAAAGGCCGATACCAGCGATGGCGAGGTGACCGCCAGCGACTCTGTGCTGACAGTAAAGTCGGCCACCCAACTGACTCTTTACATCGTCAACAGCACCAGTTTTCGCGATGCCGTACATCACCCCGTGAAAGAAGGAGCCTCCTATCTGAGCGATGCCACCGACCAGATTTGGCATCTTTCCAACCTCAGTTATGAGCAAATGAAGCACAACCATATCGCAGACTACCAACAATTCTTCTCAAGGATGGAGCTCGACCTTGGCGGAGATGCCCACCAGTGCAACGATTACCTGAACAAGCCCACAGACGTGCTGCTGAGAGAGTACACCGATCAAGGGGGCAATAACAGATTTCTGGAAACACTCTATTTCCAATACGGACGTTTCCTGCTCATCACCTGCTCACGTACTCCCCATGCGCCTGCCAACTTGCAGGGCCTGTGGACGCATCACCTATACTCTCCATGGCGAGGTAACTACACGGTGAACATCAATTTGGAAGAGAACTACTGGCCCGCCGAGGTGACCAACCTTAGTGAAATGACCACTCCGCTTTGGGACTTCATAAAGTCGCTCGCCAAAAATGGAAGCGATGTGGCACGCAACTACTACGGCATCAACCGAGGCTGGTGCTCAAGCCACAACAGCGACATCTGGGCGATGGCCAATCCCGTGGGCGAAAAAAGAGAAAGCCCAGAATGGAGCAACTGGAACTTGGGAGGAGCATGGCTCACCATGACGCTGTGGGAGCACTATCGATATACTCTCGACAAGCAGTTCCTCACCGACACTGCCTATCCCCTGATGCGTGGTGCCACGGAATTCTGCCTCGACTGGCTCATCGATAATCCCCGGAAACATGGCGAACTGTTCACCGCTCCCAGCACCTCTCCCGAAAACGAATACCGCACCACAGATGGCTACCACGGCACCACCTGCTATGGCGGCACTGCCGATCTTGCCATCATCCGCGAACTGTTTATAAACACCCTCTCAGCAGGACGCATCCTCGGGGAGGACAAGGCCTTCCTCAAAGAAGTGGAGAACAGCCTCAGCCGACTTCATCCCTACACCATCGGACATGACGGCGACCTCAATGAGTGGTATTACGACTGGGATGACTGGGATCCGCAACACCGTCATCAGTCACACCTCATCGGCCTTTACCCCGGCCACCACATCACCCATGGCACCACTCCCGAACTGGCACAGGCAGCCAAAAGAACCCTTGAGATCAAGGGCGACAAAACCACTGGATGGAGCACTGGATGGCGAATCAACCTATGGGCAAGACTCCATGATGGTGAGCAAGCCTATCATATCTACAACAAGCTGCTTACCTACGTCTCTCCCGATGAATACAAAGGACCCGACCGCCGGCGGTCTGGAGGTACCTACCCCAACCTCTTCGACGCCCATCCACCCTTCCAAATTGATGGCAATTTTGGCGGAACTGCCGGAGTTTGCGAGATGCTGCTTCAGAGCGATGAAAAAGAAATCGAGCTATTGCCCGCCCTCCCTAAGGTATGGGGGAAAGGCAAGGTGAGCGGTATCTGTGCACGAGGCGGACTGACACTCAATGTTGAATGGCAAGACAACGGGCACAAGGTGGCAGCCACCATCATGTCGAAAGACAAGCGCCGCGTCAAGGTTTCATGCAACGGCACCACAAAAACCGTAAAGCTGAAGCCTTCACGACCTGCGGTACTTAGATGGTGACATCCCCACATGTTCCTTGAAATATTTCCCGAGAAACGATTGATTGGGAAAATGAAGTTCCTTGGCTATCTCCTTGATATTCATCGCTGAATTCTTGAGCAGGACTCTGATTTCCAAAGTGATATAATGATCTATCCACTCACTGGGTGTACGGTGGCTCACCAGTTTCACTGTCTCTGAGAGATACTTGGGTGTGATGCCCAGTTGATGGCCATACCAACTCACTCTGCGTTCCTCACGATAATGTTCCTTCACAAGCATGATGAATTGATTGAAGATGACTTCAGCGCGGGTGCACTTAGGCTCCGTGCGCTGACTCTTCCATATCTCATTGCCAATATCATAGATCATCGCCTTGAGCAGTGACATGGTCAGGTCACGGCGGAAATGATGGTCGAAGTCATCCACCCTCAGCTTGATCATGTTGAAATAGCCCATGAAGGTACGCACCTTTTCGGGCTTCAGGCTAAACACTGGATGTGTGTAGGCAATAAGAAAGAGTTGAGAGATCTCATGCACCTCCTTGATGATCTCAGCGAAGAAATCATTGGAACCCATGATGGCAACACCCTTGCAATCACGGCTAAGCATATAATTGCTGATCACCTGCCCGTCGTTGAACACTGCCACGTCATTCTTTCCCAGCATATATTCCTTGGAATCAACGGTATATTGAGCACTTCCCTCCAAGCAAATGGCCACAAAAAGACAATGCACCTTTCTTGGTTCAGTGACTAGCGGCACATCCTCAAAAGCATCAAACAATACCAAATCATCACCGATGCAAGAACCGTTGGGCAGCACATGCTTGGCACGAGGAATATCAAAGTCGAAATTGCCATTATTCATTTTTTCGGATTTTTACTGCAAAGATAAGGATATTATCCGAAAAAACGACAAATTTCGCCTCTATTTGTATATTTTTCGGTCTTTTTTCAGCGCTAACCTAACAACTTGAAGAAGCACATTTCCTGAGATTTCATAATGGTGGCAAGCACCTTGGCAAACACATGGCGATTCTTGGCAAAGCAAAATAAAGCGGTTTTTATTTTGTTTTGCGTTCTGTTTGCACTACCTTTGCAGACTGACAGCGTTATAGCTGTCATTTTCTGCTATGCTGCGCATCAAGAAACTGCATATCATGATCGTCAAGCAGTTCGCACTGCTTTTCGTCGGCACCTTCTTCATCAGTCTGTTTGTGCTGATGATGCAGTTTGTATGGCAATATGTAGACACACTCATCGGAAAGGGTCTGACACTCGACATCATGGGGCAGTTTTTCTGGTACATGGCCCTGATGATGGTACCACAGGCATTGCCTCTTGCCATTCTCCTTTCCTCGCTCATCACCTTCGGCAACCTGGGCGAGAACTCCGAACTCACCGCCATCAAGGCATCAGGCATATCCCTGATGCAGACGCTCCGCCCATTGATCATCGTGTCGGTACTGATTGCATGTGCTTCTTTCTACTTTCAGAACAATATCGGGCCTCACTCCAAAAGCAAGATAGGACAGTTGCTCATCTCCATGAAGCAAAAGAGTCCTGAACTGGAAATCCCCGAGGGCATTTTCTACGATGGCATCCCTCAGTGCAATATCTATGTGCAGCACAAAGACATCGAGTCAGGCATGCTCTACGGCATCATGATATACAAGATGACCGACAGTTATGAGGACGCAGCCATCATTCTCGCCGACTCAGGCATGCTGCAGTCCACAGCGGAGAAAAAGCATTTGCTGCTCAACCTTTACAGCGGCGAATGGTTTGAGAACATGCACTCATCGGACATGGGTGGCAGTGCCCACGTTCCCTACCGACGAGAAACATTTTGGAAGAAACGTATCGTGTTGGACTTCGACGGAGACTTCAGCCTTGCAGACGCTGGTGTGTTTGGGCAGAACGCACAAGCCAAAAGCCTCAACCAGATCCGCGTCGACATCGATTCACTTAATCATACCTTCGACAGTATCGGAAGAAGGTTCTTCCAAGATGCCAAAATCTACAGTTACGCCATCCAGGGCCTGAGCAAAGCCGACTCTCTGCGGTCCATCCAGGATGCGCGGAAGCATACCTACTCCTATGACAGTGTCTATGCCAAGCTAAGTCCCGACAAGCAGAGGACTGCCGTCAACAATGCCTTGTCAAAGGTCAACCAGCAGATGAGCGACCTCGATTTCAAGAGCATGATCACCAGCGATGGCGACTACGACCTCCGCCAACACAAGATAGAGGCCATCAACAAGTTTGTTCTCGCCCTATCCTGCATCATCTTCTTTTTCATCGGAGCACCTTTAGGAGCCATCATTCGCAAAGGCGGCCTCGGTGTGCCCATCATCGTGTCGGTGATCGTGTTCATCATCTTTTACATCTTTGACAACACAGGCTACCGCATGGCGCGCCAAGGCAGCTGGGCCATCTGGTTCGGCAAAGGCCTCGCCACTGCCGTACTCGCCCCTACCGCCGCCTTTATCACCTACAAGGCCAACAACGACTCAGCGGTTTTCAACCTCGACAGCTACATCAACTTGGGCATGCGTCTGCTCGGCATGCGCCGCAAACGCAGCGTGATGGGCAAGGAGGTCATTATCCAAGACCCTGACTACAGGAAAGACAAGAACGAACTCTGCCGCCTGAACGAAGAGGTGACCGCCTACTCTCATGAGCACAAGCTAAAATCGCCGCCCAACATCATCAACGTTTTCTTCAAATACCAGCCCGACCATGAAATTGAGCGCATCAGTGAAGAACTGGAGTTGGTGATTGAAGATCTCTCCAACACCCGCGACAGTCTCATCATCACCTTGCTGGGACGCTATCCCATCTTGTCGGAAAAAGCACACACCCGGCCCTTTGAGCGCCGCTGGCTGAATATCCTCTCAGCCATCCTCGTCCCATTAGGCGCTTTCCTGTATATCCGCATGTGGCGCTTCCGCCTGCGTCTGCTGGTTGACCTGCGCAACATCAAAAACATCAACGACCAAATCGTCGGGAGAATCACCGAAAAAGGATTCGACCGGCTTCCTACAGACAACACCTTATAATATAATATGGACAGACTACTTTCTGAGAAAATAGAGAGTGCCGTTAGCGATTTCCGTGAAGGCAAATTTGTCATCGTGGTCGATGACGAGGACCGTGAGAATGAGGGCGACCTCATCATCGCCGCCGAAAAAATCACCCCCGACAAAGTCAACTTCATGCTTAAGCATGCCCGCGGCCTGCTCTGCGCTCCCATCACCATCTCGCGATGCAAGGAGCTTGACTTGCCTCGGCAGGTTTCTGAAAACACATCCATGCTCGGAACACCGTTTACCGTCACTATCGACAAGCTAGAAGGATGTGCCACAGGGGTGAGCGCTTTCGACAGGGCAGCCACCATCAAAGCTTTGGCCGACCCTTCATCAAATCCTTCCACGTTCGGGCGTCCGGGACACGTGAGCCCCCTGTACGCACAAGATCATGGAGTGCTTCGCCGCAGCGGACACACAGAAGCCACCATCGACCTTTGCCTCATGGCTGGGCTCTATCCTGCTGGAGCACTGATGGAAATCATGAACGATGACGGCACCATGGCCCGCATGCCCCAGCTGCAAGAGTTTGCCCGGCAATGGGACATGAAAATCATCACCATCAAGGACATGATTGCCTACCGCCTTCAGAAAGAGAGTCTGGTGGAGAAAGGTGAGGAAGTGGACATGCCCACTGAATACGGTCATTTCCGGCTGATACCATTCCGCCAGAAGAGCAACGGATTGGAACACATGGCACTCATCAAAGGTGAATGGAAAGAGGGCGAGCCTGTGCTGGTTCGTGTCCATTCCTCCTGTGCAACAGGCGACATCCTAGGATCGAAGCGTTGCGACTGCGGCGAACAACTTCACAAGGCGATGCAGATGATTGAGCAGGAAGGCAAAGGCGTGGTGGTCTATATCATGCAGGAAGGCCGCGGAATCGGACTGATGAACAAGATTGCCGCCTACAAATTGCAGGAAGAGGGCTACGATACCGTCGATGCCAATGTTCATCTGGGTTTCAAGGCCGATGAGCGCGACTATGGTTGCGGGGCACAGATCCTGCGCCAGTTGGGCGTTCAGAAGATGCGACTCATGACCAACAACCCCGTCAAGCGCGTCGGTCTAGAAGCCTACGGCCTCGAGATTGTGGAGAACGTACCCATCGAAACCACCCCCAATGAATACAACAGGCGCTACCTGAAAACGAAGAAAGACAGAATGGGCCACACGCTCCATTTATAATCACCCCACCACCGACAGGAAGTCACGCAAAGTGAAAAAAAGCAATCAAAAGACAAAATAATCATTCATTTTGCCCGTTAAGACCACAAAATTGTATATCTTTGCATGCAATAGCTAATTATTAAAAATATGGCAAAACTATCTGAACGCCTCAATCGGCTTGCTCCCTCCGCCACCCTTGTGATGTCGCAAAAGAGCAGTGAGATGAAAGCCCAGGGCATTGACGTAATCAACCTCAGCGTAGGTGAGCCTGACTTCAACACCCCTGACGGAATCAAGGAGAGTGCCAAACAAGCCATTGACGAAAACTATTCACGTTACTCCCCCGTGCCAGGCTATCCTGGTCTGCGTAAGGCCATTGTAGAGAAGCTGAAACGGGAAAACGGACTCAATTACGCCATCAGCGAGATACTGGTATCCAATGGAGCCAAGCAGTCGGTGTGCAACACTGTCTTGGCCTTGATTGATGACGGCGACGAAGTCATCATCCCCGCTCCCTACTGGGTGAGCTATCCCCAAATGGTGAAACTGGCAGGCGGCATCCCCGTCATTGTTCCCACCGGTTTCGGGCAAAACTTTAAGATGACCGCAGCCCAACTGGAAGCAGCCATCACACCCAAGACAAAGATGCTCATCCTATGCTCACCGAGCAACCCTACAGGCAGCGTTTATAATAAAGAGGAACTCCGGGCGCTTGCCGAGGTGGTGCTTGCCCACAATGACCTTTTTGTCATCGCCGACGAAATCTATGAGCACATCAACTACACCGGGCGCCACGAAAGCATCGCACAGTTTGAGGGAATGAAGGAGCGCACCATCATCATCAATGGTGTGTCGAAAGCCTACGCCATGACAGGATGGCGCATCGGATACATGGCTGGCCCCGAATGGATAGTGAAAGGTTGCAACAAATTGCAAGGACAATACACGAGCGGCGCATGCTCTGTGAGTCAGAAAGCCGCCGAAGCTGCCTACACTCAGTCACAAGCTTGCGTCGAAGAAATGAGGCAGGCATTTGAGCGTCGCCGCAATCTTATCGTGGAACTCACCCGTGCGATTCCCGGACTGGAGGTAAATGAGCCTCAGGGAGCTTTCTACATATTCCCCAAATGCAGCCATTTCTATGGCAAAAAGTATAATGGACGTGAAATCAACTCCTCCACCGACCTGGCACTCTACCTGCTCGAAGAAGCACATGTAGCCACGGTAGGAGGTGACGCCTTCGGCGATTCCGAGTGTTTCCGCATGAGTTATGCCACAAGTGACGACAATATCCGGGAAGCCATCCGGAGGATTGGCAAGGCACTTGAACAACTGCAATAAACCTTGGAAGAAGCAAGGATAAGAAAAATTATTTGTTAAAAAGAGTTAATCACCCTTAGTTTTTCACGTAAATTATTATCTTTGCGATGTTATTCGCCAAGCTATTGCCATGCCTGGAGAACGAACTGCCTACAAACATTACAATTAACACTACAATGAGAATTGTATAACTTAAACTTATCAATAACTTAAATCAACAAATTAAAAAAAATTATGGCAAATTCAACAAAAGCAGCAGCCCCGAAGAAATCGACGGGCTTCACAGGAGTTAGAGGTGCATTCTGGATCATCGTCGTTTGCGCCATCATCGCTTTCACCCTGTTCTTCACTTGGTTCGCTAGCCCATCACACTTCTCTGATGAGACTAAGGAAACACCTATTGACGTATGGGGAACCATCTTCAAGGGCGGTATCATCGTGCCTGTGATTCACTCTCTGTTGCTCACCGTGCTCGCTATGTCTATCGAGCGTTGGTTGGCTCTTAAGACTGCATTTGGCAAGGGCTCCCTTCCCAAATTCGTTTCCAACATCAAGGCAGCTCTCAATGCCAATGACTTCGCAAAAGCACAGCAGCTCTGCGACCAGCAGAAAGGTTCTGTAGCCAACGTGGTTTCCGCTTCACTGCGCGCTTACAAAGAGATGGAAGGTACCTCCGGTATCAAGAAAGCTCAGAAAGTGGCCAAGATTCAGCAGGCTCACGAGGAAGCTTCACAGCTTGAGATGCCTACTCTGACCATGAACCTCCCGATTGTTGCTACTCTGGTTACCCTCGGTACACTTACCGGACTTCTCGGTACTGTGGTCGG